>JBFYTD010000122.1:0-6324 GCA_041300885.1 Anaerolineae bacterium
CACCCAGGCGGCGTCTTCTTCGTTCAACGGCGGCGGAGGCGGGGGATCGGCGTAGTCCAGCAGGCGCTCGTAGCCCACCAGCGCGAAGCAGGCGTCGACAGCCGCTTGCAGGTCGAGCACCACGTCGGGGTCGGGGTGGAGGAGGGGAACCGGCACCACGGGCAGTCGCTGGCGCAGAGCGATGGGCCAAATCTGCGTGTAGGGACGGCGTTCCGTGCGGCTCAGGTAGACGTAGTAGGGAGCGGCCGGCGGCTCGGCCAGCAGGGCGATGCGAGCGCCGCCGCGCAGCAGGTCGATCTCCAGCAGGTGGGTGCGGGTCTGCAACAGCTGGATGCGCCGGTCGTGGTATTCCAGCGCGCCGCGGCTGTGCTTGTTGGCCGGCGAGAGGATCTCGATCAGCGTCACCAGCCGGCGCTGGGCCACGTCGCGGATCTCGACGCTCAGCTGCGGCGCCTGATCCGGCAGGGGGTTGGCCAGCTCGACCACCGGCTCCATCAGCGCCACGCCGGCGTCCCAGCCGGGGCCAGGCTCCCTCAGCTTCGTGGCCGGCAGCGCAGCCACATGCACGTCGGGGTAGATCACCCGCTGCTGCGGCCAGTCGACGATGTTCAGCCCCAGGCCAGGTAGAATGCCTGAGGTGGGCGTTCCCACCACGTAACGTTTGGCCAGCAGGGCCACATATTTGGGTCCCAGTTGGGGCAACAACTCCGCGCTGATCTGATTGGCGAGGCGTTCGTGGAACTCCTGCCACATCTCGCCTTCCAGATAGGGGTCCATGCCAGGAAAGGGTGATGGCATTGCAGCCTCCTGCTACGTGCTGGTCCTGGCAACAGCCAGGTTGAGCGGTTCGACTGGCTCGCTGCCGTTATTGTAGCACACGGCTAAAGAGTGGGCAAGCAGCGGTCAAATTTGCCAACCGGCCAGGCTGTTGTATACTGGCGGCCAGTCGATCCGGCAGGACTGACAGTCCTGGTCTACCAGACTACGCTCCTAAACGGGGACAATTACTCAATCCCATGAGCAGGACTGTCAGTCCTCCGTCAGCCCTTGACCTGGAGCGCGAGGAGGTCATCCCTTGGGCATAGCAGCAGACATCGCCATTATCGTCGTGGGTGGGCTGATCGGCGGACTGATCGCCCAGCGGCTGCGCCAACCGCTGATCATCGGCTACATCCTGGTCGGTGTTCTGCTGGGCCCCAACACCGGCGGCGTCGCCATCTCCGACGTGCATGAGATCGAGCTGCTGGCCGAGATCGGCGTGGCGCTGCTGCTCTTTGCGTTGGGTTTGGAGTTTTCGCTCAAGGAACTGCGCCCTGTCCGGCGCATCGCCCTGATCGGTACGCCGATTCAGATGCTGCTGACCATCCTGCTGGGGGTGCTGATCGGCTACGAATTGGGGTGGAGCATCGTCACATCGCTCTGGTTCGGCTCGATGATCGCCCTGTCCAGCACCATGGTCATCCTCAAGACGCTGGCCAGCCAGGGGCGCATGGGCACGCTGTCCAGCCGGGTGATGATCGGCATGTTGATCATCCAGGACCTGGCCGTGATCCCGCTGATGATCATCCTGCCCCAGTTGGCCGACCCGGAGGCTGGCCTGCCGGTGCTGGGTTTGGCCGCCGTGCGTGCAGCGATTTTCCTGGGGGGCATGATCTTCATCGGCACGCGCGTCATTCCCCGTGTGATGGCTGCGATTGCCCGTTGGAACTCGCGTGAGCTCTTCCTGCTGGCAGTGACGGCCATGGGGCTGGGCATCGGCTACGTCTCCTACCTTTTCGGCCTCTCCTTCGCCTTCGGCGCCTTCGTGGCCGGGCTGGTGCTCAGCGAGTCTGACTATTCCCACCAGGCGCTGAACGACATTATTCCGCTGCGCGATCTGTTCGGCCTGCTCTTTTTTACCTCGGTCGGCATGTTGCTGGACCCTGCTTTCTTGCTGGACAATCTGACGTTGGTCTTGTTGGTGGTGCTGGTGGTGGGAGTAGGCAAGGCGCTGATCTTCGGCGGGCTGACCTGGGGCTTCGGCTACGGCAACGTCATGCCGCTGGCCGTCGGGCTGGGACTGTTCCAGATCGGCGAGTTCTCCTTCGTGCTGGCCCGCGTCGGCCTGCGCGGCGGCTTCATCGACAACGACCTCTACGCGCTGGTGCTGACCACGGCTGTCGTGACCATGGTGCTGACCCCCATCGTCTCCGGCCAGACCGACCGGCTGTACACCCTGCGCAAGCGCTGGTTCAAGCACGAGTCTTTACAGACGATCAACCTGCCGGCTGGCGGGCTGGTTGACCACGTAGTCATTGCGGGCGGCGGCCGGGTCGGCACGGCCGTGGCCCAGGTGTTGCATCGCATCAACCGGCCTTTCGTGGTGATCGAGCTGGACCAGCGCCGCGTCGACGGGTTGAAGAGCGACGACATGCCCATTATCTACGGCGACGCCAGCCAGCGGGTGGTGCTGGAGGCTGCTCAGATAGAGCACGCCCGCCTGGTGCTGGTGACTGTGCCCACCGCCATCATCACCCAGGCCACTGTGGCGGAGATCAGGCGCATCAACCCGACCGTGCATATCGTCGCCCGCGCCGAGGGGCTGGAGCACCTGCGCAGCCTGCACGAGATGGGGGTGCATGAGGTGGTGCAGCCGGAGTTCGAGGCCGGGCTGGAGATGACCCGCCAGACCTTATTGCACCTCGACATCCCCGCCACCGAGATTCAGCGCTTCACCGACGCCGTGCGCGACGAGATGTACGCGCCGCTCTACGAGATGCACGCGGACTACCAGATACTGGCCCAACTGCGCGGCGCGGCTCGTTTGTTGGACCTGGGCTGGGTAACTGTGCCTGAGGGCAGCCCGTTGGTTGGGCAAAGCCTGCGTGAGTTGGACATCCGTCGCGCGGTGGGGGTGTCGGTGGTAGGGGTATTGCGCGACGGCAACCTCAACGCCAACCCGCCGGGTTCATTCTATTTCGCCGCTGGTGATGCGGTCGCTGTCATTGGGGACCACGAAAAGGTGGCGCAGTTCGAGGCCAGCGCGCAGCCTCATTCGTCGGAGTAGCGCAACGCCAAGCGGCTCTTTGAGGCGACGCGTAGGCAGTGAGTGCCAGCGCCAGCAAGAGGGAAAACAAGCCGAAATGGCGCTTCATCGCGAAAGGTCTCCTTGACAGATTTGCGGATCAGTGGATATCAAGGCAAAATGCAGCCTCGCTGGTTGCCAAGGCTTGCTGCCGGGCATATCATAGCAGAAACCGGCGGCCCTATTCAAGCCCGGCGCGAAAGTCGGTCATGATGGCCCGATCGCACTGAAACGTGCGTGTTCTGACACAGGGCTGTAGCAAATGCCATCTGCTGGCCGGCCCCAATTCTTCTGGAGGTGATTGCGTCTATGTCAGCTAGTTCCCCAAGCGAAGCGGACCGTTTCTGCCCGCAGTGCGGCGCAGTGTTGCGCGCTGACAGCCAGTTCTGTACGACCTGCGGCGCACCGGCTGCAGGTGCATCCCCATCATCTGCCCGGCCGGACACGGGCGGCAAGCGCAGCCGGACGTGGCTGGTCGTGGGCGCCGTTGTGCTGCTCCTGGCCGTGGTAGCCGCCGCCCTGGTGTGGTTCAACGACTCGCAGCAGCCCGCCCCCAGCGTGGCTGTGACCATCCCCACAGCTCCTGTGGCCGGCCAGGACATCCCCTTTCCCACCGTAGCGCGTGTCGCTGTGGAGCAGTCCCACATGAGCGCTATGTCGGGCGATGCGCTCATCGTCGACGTGCGCGACCGGGAGTTCTACGAAACGAGCCATATCCCCGGCTCGCTCTCCCTGCCATTGAGCGAGCTGCCGGCGCGGCTGGCAGAGCTGCCCCGGGACAAGGCCATCCTCACCTACTGTACCTGACCGGCCGAGGAGGCCAGCGCCCGTGCGGCGCAATATCTGCTCGATCAGGGTTATACCAACGTGGCAGCAATTCTGGGCGGTTTCGAGGCCTGGCAGCAAGCAGGCTTCCCCATCGAAAGGTGAGCGAAAAACATCGCTCGCCGCTGTTGATCAACGGTTTGACGCGTTGTGCAAGCTACCGTATAATCGGAGCACTTTACGCCCATGACCATCAGCGACCAAACCTACCGTTTTTACAATCAATCCACAGGCTACCTGGAGAGGCTGGAAGGCGCGGGCTGGCGGCCTGAATACGGCGCAGTTCTGGGCTCGCTCAAGCGCTTTCAACTGTCCAGGGGAGGGGCAGCGCTGGACTACGGCTGCGGCGTCGGCGACCTGACAGCGATTCTGGCGCGCACTGGGTATCAGGCGGTGGGAGCCGACATCTCGCTGCCCTTCGTGCAGAGCGCCCAGGCGCGCCATCCGCACCTGCCCTTCGTCGCCCTGGACGCAGGGCCGATGACCCCCTTTGCCCGTGATCAATTCTGGGCCATCACAGCCGTCAACACCATCGAACATGTGGCGACGCCGGCCCAGACACTAAGGGAACTGCACCGGGTACTGGCGCCGGGCGGCTTGCTGGTGATGACCTTCCCGAATCTGCTGTCGCCGCTGCGGCCACTGAAGCGCTTTGTGGCGCGTCGCCGGCGCGCCAGGTATGGCCCGGAAAGCGGTGACAGCGCGGGTCAGGCGCTGGCCTTGCTGGCGCGCAATACGGCGTCTTTGCTCGATAGCCGGCTGAATCAACAAGCCCGCTTTCGTTCACGCCAGCCTGACTTCGAGAACGCAGAGCGTTACCGCTTGCTTGGCTATGGCGCAGACTACGACGCGGTGTGGCTGTGCAACCCATTGGACATCGTCAACCATCTGCGTGCGCTGGGTATGCATATCCTCGATCTGCGCGGCATTCCGGGCGCGGCCGAACGCTCTGCTTTCATCAACCACCTGCGGCGCGCGCTGCCGGCCAGCATCTCGTCCCCCATCCTGCTGGCTGCCCGTAAGACGTACTAAGAGGATCGGTGTAGGGGATCGCTTGAACAGATTCGCGCTCACGCTTACGAGCGCCGGCGGCTCTGGCATGTTCCGTGCGCATGCAGCGGCGCCCGTGGTGGTTTGCCAAAGCGCATCAATTGTGTTACCATCGACTTTATTCCGCCGCAGCCTAGTTCAGGCTGCGGCGCTGTAATGTCGCAAACCTGACAAAACGTACATCTCTCAAGCGCCGCAATTTCATGCAATCTTAATCTTAAGATCATATAGTAGGACACTGCACCCACCCCGCTCTCAACGTCAAATTCATACCTGTGCGACAGAAGAGTTGAGTGAGTCAGCCATTGCGGCAAAGGAGTGTAACAACACATGAGACGAAAAAGCATACTGGTTGCGCTGCTGGCGCTATTGATTGTGGTCGGCTTGGCCACATCGCTAGCGAACGCAGGCAACCCAGCCCAGGGCGAGGCCCAACCAGAGAATGCCCCGACCGCCAGTGCGCCTGGCTTCTACCTGGTTGGCAGCAAGAGCCTCGAGTCGGCCGATTTTAACCATTCGGGTGAGATGCAGTTCTGGCACTGGGCCGACCTGCATACTGCCCCCAACTCCTTCAGTTGGACCCGCCTGGACGAGTTCATCGCCCGCCACTACGTGGCGCCCAACCCCGCCCAGGGCCAGCCGGGCAAAAAGGTAGCCATCTCGATCACCACCTTCGAGGCGCGCGGCGACGGCGGTGTCACGGCGATGCCCGCATGGGTGCGCGCGATTCCCAACACTACCATCGATGGCGTGATGATCGATGAGATCAAGAACGGCAGCTTCAACGATGGCCTGAGCAACTGGGAAACGGTTGGCCAGGTGGCCATCAGCACGGCTAGCCCCAACTCAGCGCCCAACGCGGTGCGGATGGGCGCGCAGGGCGTGCCTTACACCGGCGCCGACTTGCTGGAACAGTACGGCGTGCGTATTCCCTACGTGCTGAGCCAGGGTACCTTCACCTTCTGGTGGCGCTCCGAGGCCACCGGCAACATCGCCGATCCAGGGGACGTGTTCCGGGTCGAGATTCTCGACGGCAATGCTGTGGTGGTGCAGGTGCTCAACGTCAACAACATCGGGACACGCGGCTGGCAGCAAGTAACGCTGAACATGGTGCCCTACGATGGCCACTATGCGACCGTGCGCTTCTCTCTGACCAACGACGGCGACGCCACGTCCACCATGGTCTACGTGGACGATGTCAAGGCTGACCTCCGGCCGGTTCTGCCTAAGTACTGGCATGAGGCCTATCAGAACCCGTACAACCAGTTCGTCTCTGCCTTGGGCGCTCGCTATCGCAACGACGACCGCCTGGAGTTCATCGGCATCGGCACCGGCCAGTACGGCGAGACCCGCGCGACGGCCGTCGAAGACCGGCCGGCGACCCT
>JBFYTD010000123.1:0-9538 GCA_041300885.1 Anaerolineae bacterium
GCCTGCTACCCCGCCCTCAGCGCCGGCATGCTCGCCCGCGGCCATAGCGAGCAGACCGTGCGCAGCGTGCTGGGCCTGAACTTCCTGCGCGTGTTCGAGGAAGTAACCGGCAGGTAAACAAGTAGACAAGGAAACAAGTAGACAAGTAGACAAGTGCGCCCCGGCCTCACCAGTTTACCAGGGCACCAATCTACCAATTTACCCCCTTGCCTACTTGCCTACCTGTCTACTTGTCTACTTGTCTACCCTCTTCCCTCCCCATGAAACTACTCACCTTCCAGGCCAAGCGCTTCTGGTGGCGCAGCTTCTCCAAGACTCTGGAGGACGCGGAGGACGTCGCGGTCGAGCAGGAGGTGTTCGACGCGGTGGTGGCCTTCTACCAGATCGAGGCGGCCGACGCGGCCGAGCGCGCCAGCGTCTTCCGCCAGGCGTTGAAGCATCTCAAATGGCTGGCCAACAAGCGCGCGCTGGGCACTATCGTCCTGCACTCCTTCACCCACCTGGGCGGCGAGAACGCTGAGCCGGCTTTTGCGCAGGCGTTGATCGAGGAGTTGGCCGCGCGGCTGCGCGAGACCGGATACGACGTCTGGATCACTCCGTTTGGCTACTTCAACGAATGGGATTTGAGCGTGTATGGGGAGAGTCTGGCCAAGGTGTGGAAGCAGATTTAAGGCAGAGCACCTTGACCAGGCTGATTACTACCATCCAGCGGATTGAGTCACAAGAATGCTGCGCTCAGGGTCACAGTTCACGCGAGACAGCCATCCCGTTTTAACGGGATGGCTGTCTCGCGTGGTGCCAGAGCTCAGTGGGCGGAACGACAGGTCATTGCCTTACGGTCAGCGGCACATACACGCTCAGCGGCTGGTACGACCAGACCTCGCCGCCGTTGGCCGTGTTCCACGTGCCCACCAGCAGCCGGTTTCCTTCAGCCAGCACCGAGTTGTCCCAGAAGGGGGAGCGGTTGTTGCTGTCGCCCAGACCAGCGAAGCCCACCTGCTGCCAATCGAAGCCATCGGTCGTGCGCCACACCTCCAGCCCCGTGCTGTAGTTGCCGATCACCAGGTAAAGCGCCCCCCCGGCCACAGCCAACGCGCTGGCGCGGCTGGTGGCGCTGTTGCCAAAGCCGGCGTTGACCATACGCTGCCAGTCGCTGCCATCGCACGTCTGACAGCGCCACACCTGGCCGCCTTCGCGCGTGCTGGCGTAGAGATTGCCATCGAAGGCTGCCAGCGCTGAGATGGCCCAGTTGCTGCTCCAGCCAAAGCCGGCGGCATTGACCGGGCTCCATGTGACGCCGTCAGCGCTGCGCCAGATCTGGCCGCCGGTCACGCTGTTGATGGTGCCTGCATAGAGCTGGCCGCCGAAGGTCTCGAAGCTGATGATGGCCTCGTTGGCGCCGTCGCCGAAGCCGTTGATTACCACCCGGCTCCAACTCCCCGCGTTGCCGCTGGGGCTGCGCCAGATTTCCGCCCCGCGCCCAGCGCTGTAACTCCACGTGCTGGCGTAGAGCTGGTTGGCGAAGGCTGCCAGGCGAAATATCTCGTCGTTGTTAGGGTCGCCGAAGCCGTTGTTGACCACCCTTGCCCAGTCGCTTCCATTCTGGCTGCGCCAGAGCTGGCCGCCGCCGCTGCTGTTGCTGGCCGCATTCCAGTTCCAGGTGCCAGCATAGAGCTGGCCTCCGAAGGGCAGCAGATGGCTGATGCCGCCGTTGGTGGGATCGCCAAAGCCATCGCTGGTCAAAGCGGTCCATGCGCCCGCAGCGTCAGTGGAGTTGCGCCAGAGCTGCGCGCCCGTGCTGGGGTTGTCCGATCCCGCGTAGATCTGGCCATTGAAGCTGGCCAGGCTGAGCACCAGGGCGTTGGCCGGTGTGCCGAAGCCGTTCAGGTTCCACTGCGTCCAGGCGGGCGTGCCCGGCGTGTAGCGCTGTACCCGATGATTGTTCTGGTCGGCCACGTATAGATTGCCCGCCTGATCGAACTGAGCCGCCATCGGCTGGCGCAGGCCGCCCGGTTGCGGCCCAAACGCGCCGGCGACGGTCGTCAAGTAGTTCCCTTGCCGATCGAAAACCTGCACGCGGTTGTTGCGCTGATCGACCACAGCCACCCGGCCGGCCGGATCGACCGCTATCGAGACCGGATGCAGATGGTCGAACGAGGCGCTAAACATCCCCTGCTCGCCGGCAAAAGTCGCGCAGGCATAGTCGCCGGCCAGCAGCGCGCACCGCTGGACCCGATAGTTGTTGCGGTCAGCCACGTAGACCCTGCCGCTGGCATCGACGGTCACGCCGGTGGGCGCGTTGAAGTGGCGCTCGCTGGACCCCGCTATGCCCGTGACGCCCAACGTCATTTTGTAAACCCAGGCATTGCTGAACACTTGCACCCGCTGGTTGCATGGGTCCACCACCAAGATGTCCTGGTTGACGGGGCTGATGGCCACGCCGGAGGGACAGTTGAACTGGTCATTGCCTGCGCCCTGGCTGCCGAAGCTGCGCTGGAAGGCGCCGTTGGCGTTGAAGACCTGGACGCGGTGGTTGGCCGTATCGGGCACGTAGACCCGGCCAGCCGCGTCGATGCCCAGCGTGCCCTGCGGGCCCTGCCAGTAATCGCCAAAGTGGCCGTTGTCGCTGCCCGGCACGCCCGCCTGGCCCACCGACCAAAGCGGCTGACCGGCTGCGTCCTGTTTCAGCAGCCGATAGCCCGGATTTTCTAGCATATACAAGCTGCCGTCGGGCGCTACACCCACACCGGCCGGACCGTTGAAGAGGCTGGAGTTGGTCAGGTAGGGCACGCCTGGCACGCCGGCAAAGGCGCCCAGCGCGCTGCCGTTGGCGGTAAAGCGCCACACCACGTGGCCGGTCCAATCGCTGACGTAGACCGTGCCATCGCTGGCCGCGCCCACGTCGGTCGGCGCGCCCAGGCCGCTGGCAAACACCGTGCAGCTTCCGGCCGCGCTACAGCGCTTGACGCGGCTGTTGCCGCCGTCGGCGATCCAGACGTTGCCGGCGCTGTCCACGGCTACTCCCTCGGCGTCGTCTAGTTGATCAGGGCCGGCGCCGGGCGTTCCAGTGCCATGAAACGTGGTGCAGGACCACGTGCTGGAGAGTGTGCAGCGCTGCACGCGTGCGTTGTCCCGGTCGGCCACGTAGAGACGGTTGCTGCTATCCACGGCTACATGGCCTGGAAAGCGGAAATGGCCGTTGTCGCTGCCGGCCACGCCCGTCTCGCCGATGGTCGAATGGAAGACCGGCGCGCCGCCGGACACGTCGTAGACCTGGACGCGGTGGTTGCCGCTATCCGACACATAGAGCTTGCCGGCTCGGTCCAGCGCCACGCCGCGCGGAAAGCGGAACTGGCTATCGCTGTTGCCGATCGTCCAGGGATTGCTGGGCAGGGTCTGGATCAGCACGCCAAAGCGGCTGAGTTGCTTGATGCCATGCTGAAAGACCACCCAGATGTCGCCGTTGGCATCCACCGCCACGTCCTGCGGATAGGCCAGAAAGTCGGCGTGGTACCAGGGCTGGCCCGGCTTGCCAATGGCCAGTTGGCTTTGCCCCATGGCGTCGAATTTGAGAGCTCGGAAACCGCTCTCCTCGACCACATAGACGAAGTCGAAGCTGTCGACAAATAGGCCGATGGGCCGGTTGAGGTGCTGAGTGTCAATCTGGTAGGGGGTCTCAGTCTGGCCAAAAGTGGCTGTGGGGCGATAGCTCAACCCTGGCTGGCCGAGGCCCGTGGGGGCCGCCGGACCGGTCTCATCCTGCGCCGTGGCCATTTGCTGGCGGCGCAGGGTGTTCAACTCGCTGCTGTCATCGGGCAGCTCGACCTGCTGTGGCTGGCCAGGCAGATGCGGCGCAGGCGGCTGCGCTGCGGCAGAGCCCAGGGGCAACAGCGACAACACGAGCATCACAAACAGGATCACACGAAGGGTAGGTTTCATAGTTCAACTCCAATCGATCGAGACGCTGGCTGCGCCACGCGAAGCGAGGCTCCAGACCGCGGAGCCTCGGCGTCAGTTTGGTGGCGGCAATGGTTAGACGCCCCAGGGAAGGCGTCGGGTTCCGCAGGACAATGCCCGATCAGGCAAAGAGCGGCTCGAACTGGCCGGCTGTGGCGATCAGCGCCTCCTGCTCGGCCTGGCTCATGGCGCTGAACTGCTGGCAGGCGCGCAGCACCAGGGGCAGCACCTGTGGATCGCCGGCCGTGCAGAGGCCGGTGACATCCTGCGACAGCACGAAGTTGACCGCCTGTTGAATGTGGGTTGGGTCGGTGAAGGGGCGGTACCAGGTTTGATGGGTTTTGGCCAGCGCGCCCCACGGGCTTTGCGTCACCGACTTGATGATCATGGTGCCCACGTCCTTGGCCCGACACTCGGCCAGCAGCGCCTCAGCCTCGGAGCGGTAGACCGGGTTGGCATACTGCACGAAGTTGATGGGGAAGAGCACCGAGTCGAAGTCAAAACGGCGCAGCGCCTCGCGGAAGACGGCCGGCGAGTCCACGCCATGGCCGGTAATGCCGATCCAGCGCGTCAGTCCCTCGTCGCGCGCCTGGACGATTGCGTCCAGCGCGCCGCCGGGGCGGGTGGCTGCATCCAGGTCGGCCATGGTCTCGACATCGTGGATCTGGTACAGGTCGAACGCGTCGACCTGCAAACGCTCCAGCGAGCGGCGCAGCTCAGCGGCCGCGCCAGTCGCGTCGCGCTCCATGGTCTTGCAGCCCAGGAAGAACTGGTCACGCATGCGCGGCATCCACGGTCCGATACGCTGCTCGGCCAGGCCGTACGAGGGCGCTACGTCGATGTGGTTGACGCCGGCCGCGATGACCTGCTCCATGATGGCGTCGGCCTCGGCCTGCGTGGCCGACCAGAGCGCGGCCGCGCCGAAAATAGCGACCGTGCTGGGGTGATTGGTGCGTCCGAAACGGCGGGTTTGCATGGGTAGCCTCCGATTGGGGGATTGGTGGATGGGGTGACTGGGTGATTAGGTCGCCGGTTATTTGTTGGCTTGAGTTACCAGCCAGCGCTTGGCGTCGTCCAGGCTGCCGGCAAAGTGGATCTCGCGGCGCACTGATCCCCATCAATGCGCCGCCTTCGACCGCTTCTCGATCCCGCGCACCAGCAGCGCTAGCCCGATCGTCATCACCAGGTACAAAAAGCCCACCACATTGTAGGTCTCGAAGAACTTGAAGGTGCTGGCGGCGAAGACCTTGCCTTGGTAGGTGATGTCCGCCACGCCCATGACGGACACCAGCGACGAGTCCTTGAGCATGGCGATGAAGTCGTTGCCCAGCGGCGGCAGCACGCGGCGGATGGCCTGGGGCAGGATCACGTGGCGCATGGCCTGCCAGTAGCTCATGCCCAGCGAGCGCGCGGCCTCGGTTTGGCCGCGCTCGATGGATTGAATACCGGCCCGGAAGATCTCGGCCAGAAACGCACTGTAGCCGATGCTCAGGGCCATGATCACGCGCGCGGTGAAGGTGATCTGCCGCACGGTCATGTCAGCCATGCTGTCCCCCAGGCCGGGCAGAATCCCCAGGTTGCGCAGCGTCACACCCACCAGATTGATGGCGCCGACCAAGGCCGGCGCGCCGGCGAAGACGATATAGTACAGCAAGACCAGCATCGGCACGCCGCGGATGATCTCGACGTAGAACGACGACGCCTCGTAGATCAGCCGGCGGCTGGACACCCGGCCTAGCCCCACGATCAATCCCAGCACCGTGGCCAGGGCGAAAGAGATCAGCGTCACCTGGATCGTCACGCCCACACACTTGATGACCGCGGCGAAGATCACCTGATAGCTAGGATCGGTCAGCATGACCCAAAGGAAGATGAGGCCCAGGATCACGGCGGCCACCAGCCAGAGCGGTGTGCGCGCCACCGCGCTGCCGGCGCGGGCTGAACGGGACGGGGTAGGGAAGAGCGTGGGTGATTCGGTGCTGTGCATGGCTTTTGTCCTATGAACTGACGTCAAGACCCTTCGGGTTTCCCGTTGCTGGTCACGAATTGTCGTCAGCGCAACAAACCTGGCTTGTCATAAATCATCGTTAGCGGCGGGAAACCCGAAGGGTCTGAGGCTGCAAAAGGCGATGCGCAGCCGGTGCAGCCCGGCCACGCATCGCCCTATCTGGCGTGTCACGTTGCCAACGTAACACGCCGTTGTGCCGGCCAGCGTCCCGTCCGGCTATCAGCCGGACCTACTGCCCGGCGCTGTAGAGGAAAAACCACTTGCGGTTCAGGTGGTCGACGTAAGCGTCCTCGATCATGCTGGCGATGGCGGCGTTGAAGGGCGCCACCAGGTCGCTGCCGGGCGGGCCGCGTCAGTTAGCACCATGTCCACGTCGTTGTTGAGCAGCGCCTGCACGGCCGCGCCAAAGGTGTCGAACAGCTTGATGCGCGGGTTGCTCTCGTCGCCGTCCAGAACCTCGTAGACCGCCGTGTAGAAGTTGGTGGTGCCGGCCTGCGAGCCAATCAACAGCTCAGGGTCGGCCGCGAACTCGGCGGGGTTGCTGAAGCGATCCTCGCCGGCCCGGACCAACATGAACTGCTCCGAGCGCAGGTAGGGGTCGGAGAAGTCCACCTGCTGGGCGCGCTCCTCGGTGATGGTGATGCCGTCCATGCCCACATCGAACTGGCCCTCGCGCACGGCCGAGATCATGGTGTCCCAGGCGGTGACGTCCCAGTTGACCTGGCAGTTCAACCGCCGGCAGATTTCCTCCACCGCGTCGTACTCCCAGCCAATCGCCTGGCCGGTCGCGGGATCGACGAAGTTGAGCGGGGTGTAGGCGTTCTCGGTGACGGCCTCGACCAACCGGCCGCCCAGGTCGGGCAGCCCGTCGTAGATGTCCTCGCCAGCCGGATTGGTGACGAAGAACCACTTGAGGTTGTAGTGGCCCAGCGTCCCGTCCTCGCGCATCGAGACCAGGGCGGCATTGAAAGGCGCCACCAGATCGCTGCCGGGCGGGAAGATGAAGCCGAACTCCTCGACGCCTAGCGGATCGCCCATGGACATGAGCTGGTCAGGAAAGGCGCCGATGTAGCCGCGCGTCGAGGTGGCGTCCATCAGCACCATGTCCACGTCGTTGTTGAGCAGGGCCTGAACGGCCGCGCCGAAGGTCTCAAACAGCTTGATGCGCGGGTTGCTCTCGTCGCCGTCCAGAACCTCGTAGACCGCAGTGTAGAAGTTGGTGGTGCCAGCCTGCGAGCCGATCAGCAGCTCGGGGTCAGCCGAAAACTCCACAGCCGTGCTGAAGCGATCCTCGCCGGCCCGCACCAGCATGAACTGCTGCGACAGCATGTAGGGATCGGAGAAGTCCACCTGCTGCTTGCGCTCCTCGGTGATGGTGATGCCGTCCATGCCCACATCGAACTGGCCCTCGCGCACGGCCGAGATCATGGTGTCCCAGGCGGTAACGTCCCAGTTGACCTGGCAGTTCAGCCGCCGGCAGATTTCGTTGACTGCGTCGTATTCCCAGCCAACAGCCTCGCCGGTCTTGGGATCGACGAAGTTGAGCGGGGTGTAGGCGTTCTCGGTGACGGCGCTGATCACGCGGCCACCCAGGTCCGGCAACGGCTGCTGTGAGATCACGATGGCGTGGGCCGAACCGGCGGCGGGCGCGACGGGCGCAGGCTCGGCCGGGTCCGGTTCAGCAGGGGCTGGTTCCGCTGGCGTGGTCTCGGCCGGCGCCGGGGCGGGGGCCGGCGAAGCGGCGCAGCCTGCCGCCAGCAGGCTGGCCAGGATCAGCAGAGTCAGAACAGTCAGTCGTAGCTTCATGAGGGTTCTCCTTGCCTGAATGGATAGGAAATGGTTTGGGTACGTTCGATGGCTTCACAACACCTACCCAGCTTTCAGCCGCGCATTATACCGTCAACCGACCGCATGGGGAAACGCCACAGCTGTGCTGTCGGGGGTCTTACTGTCACGCGCCCAGCGCCACCCGACCAGCAACGCAGCGATCTGCACCACGGCCAGCCAGAAGATGACGAACGTCAGAGCGGCGGGAACCACGCTGACCAGGACCGGGACAAGGCGCTCCAACGTGCCAATCATCGCCTGGTAGTCGCCAATCAGAGCCTGATAGGACGCAACGATCTGCTGGGCGCTGGC
The DNA here is from genome assembly GCA_041300885.1 of Anaerolineae bacterium. Taxonomy (GTDB): domain Bacteria; phylum Chloroflexota; class Anaerolineae; order JAAEKA01; family JAAEKA01; genus JAAEKA01. The sequence goes on from JBFYTD010000123.1 coordinate 8,105, forward strand.
GAGCGATTCGTCGACCTGGCCGATGGAGGCGCCGAACTCGTCCAGGCTTCTGGCCAGCTCAGGCAGCGTGCCGCCCGTGCCGGCCAGGTCCGACCCCAGCGCCTCAAGGCCGTCGGGCAAGGTACGCAGGCTGTCCGCCACGTTGCCCAGGGTCTCGCTCAACGGCGTCTGCGGCGCATATGAGAAATTGATCAACGGGATAGCAGACAAGGTCTCCAACACCGTGTCGACGATCTGGGCGCTCTCGGCAGCCGACGCGACAGTGCTCTGGGTGCTGCGTAGCGTGTCAGGCAGCCCCTCACCCAGGAAGCCAGCCAGGCCCTCCAGCATAGGGCTGGTCGCACGGATCGTCTGTGACAACGATTGGAAGGTGTCCTCAGCGGCAGCCACGCTGCTGGCAGCATTGGTCAGCGCGTCATCGACGGCTGCCAACGCGTCGTTGGTGGTTGTGAGCGTGTCGTCTGCCAGTTGCAGGCCGGAGAGCGCTGCCTCGGCGATCGGGGTGCGCCAGCTCCACACGCTATAGGTGACTGCCAGGCTGAAAATCAGACTGAGAACAGCGATGATGACCAGAAGTACACCAATGATCCGTTTGATCATGCGGGAGTCGTCTCCGTGCTAGGGAATGGGGCAATGAAGTGTCAAGTGCCGAGTGTCAAGTGTCAAGCATCGGTATCTTGACACTCGGCACTTGACACCTGACACGACGCCTACAACACCTTGGTCAGGCTTAGCGGTGCAGACAGCGTCAAATTGGCTGCCGTGATGGCCTGCTCGGAGCCGAGCACAACCACCGAGCCCTGCTGCGCTACCTGATCGAGCAGGTCGGCCAGCGCGCGCACGTCGGCGACCGTGGTGGCCAGCACCTGGTCGCGCAGCCGCTGGCGGATGGCGTCCGTGTCGCCGTTGAGGGTGCGCAGTAGCGACGTGTAGCCCTTGGCATCAGGGAGCTGGTAGCTGTCCATCTGGCCGATGAGGCCGATGATGATCTTGTCCACGTCGCCCTGAGTCAGCTCCACTGTGCGCAGGTAGTGGGCCGCAGCGTCGTAGGTCTGCAAGGTGCCCAGCAGGTTGGGGTCGCGGTAGGAGAGGAAGGCCAGTACGCCGGACAGGCTGTCGAAGGTGCAGAAGCCGCCGTAGGCCCCACCCTGCACTCGTACCCGGTCCCACAGCCAGGTGTTGTCCAGAAACTTGACCGCCACCAGCGTCGAGCCGTGCAGCTCGTACCCCAGCCGGTAGAGGTTGGCTCCCTTGCCTACGTAGTTGACCTGCGCCGGCAGGGTCAGACCCTCTGGCTTGGTAACCGGCGTTGGCTGCCAATCGTTCCCCAGCTCGGGCCGGTCCCTCCGGGATGGTTCCCAATCTCCTGACCGTGCCCCGATGGCAGACGGCAGCGCGGCGATGAACTCGGCCAACTGCGGCTGGAATGCCTCG
>JBFYTD010000124.1:0-6306 GCA_041300885.1 Anaerolineae bacterium
GCTCCGTGTCGCGGCCGATGGCCGAGACGCCGGCCGCCAGGGCCAACACCTTGATGCGCACCTGGTAGAGCAGGTTCTGCACCTCCACCGGCATCGGGCCGAAGCGATCGACCATCTCCGCGGCCAGCGCATCGATGGCCGCGGTGTCGGTGACGGCTGCGATGCGCCGGTAGAGCCGCAGCCGCAGCGCCCGCTCGGCCACGTACTCCTCAGGGATCAACGCGCGCAGCGGCAAATCCAACGTCACCGCCGGCGCCATTGGATCCTCGTAGCGCACCGCCTCCGACCTCTGACCGCCGACCGCTGAGCGCTGACCGGCCGACATCTCACCATCCTCATTGTCCATCACCTGCCCGTTCCCACCTGCCACCTGCCGCTGCGGCAGCGTGCCACCCGCAACCTGCAACTTCTCACCTGCCGCCTCTTTCTTCAACTCCTCCACCGACTTGGCCAGCAGCCGGCAATACAGGTCAAAGCCCACGGCCGCGATATGGCCGGATTGCTTGCGGCCCAGCAACTCGCCCGCGCCGCGAATCTCCAGGTCGCGCATGGCGATGCGGAAGCCCGCGCCCAGATCGCTGGCCTCTTGCAGCGCAGTCAAGCGCTCGCGCGCGATGGGGGTCAGCGCCTGATGGCGATCGTAGAGCAGATAGGCGTAGGCCCGCACAGCCGCACGGCCCACCCGGCCGCGCAGTTGATAGAGCTGGGCCAGGCCGAATCTGTCAGCCCGGTTGATGATGATGGTGTTGGCGTTGGGGATGTCCAGGCCGCTCTCAATGATGGTGGTGCAGACCAGCACGTTGAACTCGCCGTCGGCAAAGGACAACATCACCCGCTCCAGCTCGCGCTCGGGCATCTGGCCGTGGCCGATGCCAAACGTGGCTTCGGGCACCAACTTCTCCAGCCGCCGCGCGATCTGGCTGATGCCCTGCACGCGGTTGTGGACGAAGAAAATCTGGCCGCCGCGGTCGATCTCGCGCAGGATGGCCTGGCGGATCAAGGTCTCGTCGAACTCGCCGATGGTGGTCTGGATCGGCAACCGTTCCTCGGGCGGCGTCTCGATGGTGCTCAGGTCGCGCACGCCGGTCATGCTCATGTGCAGCGTGCGCGGGATCGGCGTGGCGGTCAGGGTCAACACATCGACCATCTGGCGCATCTGCTTGATGCGTTCCTTGTGCGTCACGCCGAAGCGCTGCTCTTCATCCACGATCAGCAGGCCCAGGTCCTTGAAAAGGACATCATTGGATAGCAGGCGGTGCGTGCCGATGACGATGTCCACCGAGCCGTCGATTAGCCCCTTGAGGACGTGGGCCTGCTGGGCCGGCGTGCGGAAGCGGCTCAGCGTTTCTACGTTGGCCGGAAAGGCCCCTAGTCGCCGGCTGAAGGTCTGGAAATGCTGCTGGGCCAGGACGGTGGTTGGCACCAGCACAGCCACTTGCTTGCCGTCCATCACTGCCTTGAAGGCTGATCGCAGCGCCACCTCGGTCTTACCATAGCCCACATCGCCACAGATCAGCCGGTCCATGGGCCGGCTGGACTCCATGTCGTATTTGACAGCCTCGATGGCCACCAACTGGTCGGTGGTCTCCTCGTAGGGGAAAGCCGCCTCCAGCTCCATCTGCCAGGCGCCGTCGGGCGAGAAGGCGTGGCCCTCGGCCGCCTCGCGCGCCGCGTAGAGCTCCAGCAGGTCTTCTGCGATGTCGTCGACGGCTTTCTGCGTCTGTTTCTTGACCCGCTCCCAGTCGGCCGTGCCCAAGCGATGCAGGATGGGGGCCACGTGCTCGCCCGCGCCCACGTAGCGGCTGAGGCGGTCGGCCTGATGCACGGGCACGAACAGCCGGTCCCCCATAGCGTAGTCGATCTGCAAATACTCGCGCACGCCGCCGTCCTGGTCCGTGCCCATGCTGATCAGGCCTTGGAACTGGCCGATGCCGTGTTCCATGTGGACGACGTAGTCGCCAGGGCTGACGTCGGCGAAGAAGGCTTCCGGCGCCATGGCCCGCGGCCGCTGCACCCGGCGCTGGCTGGGCTTGGTCCAGCCGAACAGCTCGGCGTCGCTGTAGAGCAAAAGAGATGACTGACGGTCCTGGTCGACCGGCAGACTGGCTTGCGCCGCTTCGATGTGGCCGGACGCGAAATCAGGACCGTCAGTCCTGCGCTCCAACCCGCGCAACACCCAGCCCTCGTTCAACACGCCCTTGACCAGCCGCACGGCGCGCGCGGGCGGCGCGTCGACGATTCCATCCTCGACTGTCAGCGGCCGGCCGGCCTCCTCCTGAAAGATCTCGGCCAGCCGCGGGGCCTGGCGGGTGACCATGACCGCGATCTGGCCCTGCTGGTGCTGCTTCTCCACCTCGGCCACGATCTGCTTGACCTGGCCGCCGAAGCGCGGGCCGGGCATAAAATGGCGCGCCAGCGGCGAACCGGCCGGCGCAGTGCGCCCCTCCAGGTCGCCGTGGCCCAGCAACAGCGGCGTGCGAGCCAGCAACGGTTCCTTGATGTGCTGCCAGGTGAAGTGGGGGGGAAGCGGGTTGGCCGGCAAATCGCCGCCGGTGATCAAGTCCCGCTGTGTCTGGCCCGCCTGCGCCTCCAACTCGGTGGCCAGGATCATCAGTTCTGCGCCGTCATCCACCACGATAAGCGCATCGGGGGGCAAGAAGTCCAGCAGGCTGGCCGGCTGCGAGTACAGGTACGGGATATACCATTCCTGGCCGCGGAAGCCGGTGCCCTCCAGCAGTTGGCGGCGCTGCTCGTCCAGCTCGTGGCGGGCCGGCGGATGCAACGGTGACTTATCCAGCGCGTCCAGCCGCTCCTGGGCGGTCGCGCCGTAGCGCGGCATGGCCTCGCTGGCCGGACCGACCAGCGCCTCAGCCAGGCTGCGGGACTCAGGCAGAGTGCGCTGCGTGGCGGGGTCGAAGTGGCGCAGGCTGTCGATCTCGTCGCCGAACAGCTCGATGCGCACCGGCCAGGCCAGGTTAGGCGGCCAGATATCGACGATGCCGCCGCGCCGTGAGAGTTGCCCCACCTCCTCCACCACCGCGTCGCTGCGATAGCCCAGCCCCAGCCAGCGGCCTAATTGCTCGTGCAGATCAATCGTCTGGCCGACCCGCAGCGTCTTCAGCGTCAGGCGCAGCTCGCGCGGGGGCAGAGTCTTCTGCAGCAACGCGCGCGCCGAGGCCACCACCAACAGCGGGCCGCCGCCGGCCGCGCTGCGTTGAGCCAGCGCCGTCAGCGCGCCGAGGCGCGCCTGGCGCGTCTCGCGCGACCAAGCCACCCGCTCGTAAGGCAAGGCATCAGGGTCAGCGAAGTAGTGCAGCGGCACGGTCGCGCGAGTGTACGACGGTGTCATGCTGAGGCCCGCCGAAGCATCTCCCGTTGCGCTTGCGGAAGCGGATGGCGCTAGCCACACCTGCAACTCGTCATGCACCTGGCGGGCGTGTTCAGAGCGCGCCACCACGTACAGCGCCGGCCGCTCCAGCATCTGTACCAGGCCGGCCAGGACAAAAGTGCGCGCCGCACCGTACAACGCCAGTGGCGCGCGGTCAGGCTGCCCGGCCCGTACTTCATCCAGGGCTTGCCGGTAGGCTGGCAGATCGGCGAGGAGATGCGTGAGTCCTGAGAGGTTCAAAATGGGTCTCGCAATGAAACGTGAAGACGTGAAGGGGTGAAACGTGATGCGTCCAAGGGCGATACGAGCACAGGGTTCTGATCAAGTTTCACGCTTCACGTCTCAACGACCGCATTGTACGCGTTCATGGCCGACACGATGCCGTGGGCCAACCAATGCTGGCAAGCGTCGACGGCTTGCTCGCGTGTGCGGGCCATGACCTCCTCCTGCTGCGCGGAGAAGTCCTGCAGGACGTAGGCGGCGGGGTCCATGCGGCCCGGCGGGCGGTCGATGCCGACGCGCAGCCGGGCAAAGTCACCGCCGCCCAGCGCGCCGATGAGCGACTTCATACCGTTGTGGCCGCCTGCGCCGCCCGAGGCTCGTAGCCGCAGCGCGCCCAGCGGCAGGTCCAGGTCGTCGTAGATCACCAACAGGTCGGCCGGGTCGATCTTGTAGAAGCGCAGCAGCGCCTGCACGCTGGGTCCGACCAGATTCATGAAGGTCTGCGGCTTGGCCAGCGCCACGCGCAGCGCTTGCAGCACGGGCCGGCTGACCGTGAGCGCATCCGGCGACAGCGGAACCTGCTGCACAGCGACCTGCACGCTGAGGACGCCCAACGCGACTTGGGCCTTGCCCTGCTTGGCGTCGAAGCGCAGGACGTGCCGTTCGGCCAACAGATCGACGATCTGGAAGCCAACGTTGTGGCGATTCTGTTGGTACTGCTTGCCCGGATTGCCCAGGCCGGCGATCAATTTCATGGCTACAACGCAAATGGGGGCCAATCACGTAGATCGGCCCCTGCAAGGACGGTTTTTCAGCATGCCAGAGGTTCACAGAACCAGCGGCGCGGCAGCACGTCACGCTGCACGTTTCATACCTTTACGCCACCAGCGTTATGGCGCAATCAGATACCACAGCCAGGTCAGCAGCCGGCGTATCCCGAAAAAGACGCCGACGGCCAGGAAGATCGCAGCGGCAAGGGACACGCCGCGCACGAAAGATGACTGCAAGGAGCTAGTCTCGAACGCGTCGGTCAGGGAGCTGGCGACGTCGCCTGCGCTGCCAGAGGATCCTGTGTCAGCAGCCACGGCCTCGCTTGCCTGCTCCGGTGTGACCGTCGGCGACGGCCGCGGGGTGGGGGTGGGTATCTCCGGCTGCTCCACCAAGGCCGGCGTCAGCGTGGCTGCAGGCGTCGGCGTCACCACGCTGTCGATTGGCGGCGGCAGTGTGGCCTGCGCGTCGAACGCCGGCGTATCGGTCGGCGCTGGCGTTGGCGTTGGCGGGTTTGTGTTGGCCACGACGATGTTGCGGGCGAACCCTTCATCGTAGTTGCCGTCCTGGCGCACCACGCGCAGGCGCAGGCTGTAGTTGCCGTCGGGCAGACCGCCGGTCTCCCAGGTGCCCAGAACGCCGTTGCTGACCGGGTTCGTTCTGGCCTCGCCTATGAACACCCAGTTTTCGCCCGGCTCGACCGTGAAGTAGAGCTCATAGCGCTGAAAAGCCGGGTGTAGCGCCGAACCGATGATTTGCACCGACCCGCGCACCGCCTCACCGCTTTGCGGTGAAGTGATCACCGCGGCGGAGTCCTGCATCAGCGGGCTTGCAGGTCCAATGGCCCAGGCTGGTCCGGCGAAAGCCAGCAGGCCGATAAGAGCAACAACAGAAAGCAACTGGCTGGAGAGAGAACCCAACCGCCGCCATATCAAGCTACGCGCCATCAAGCGCCTCCCGTCAAGTTACTTTAGGCGCCGAGCGCCTGCCTCGTCACACGGTGCTGTACCTTGCGCAAGAAATGGGCAGGCTGTCCGGTGGACGGCCTGCCCGCGTCACGCTGTTAGTTTAGCACAGGAACACAGTGGTGACAAGAACTGCGGAAGGATGAAGAGGACTTGATGCGTGGTGCGTGATGCGTAACACGTAACCAGAATCGCGGGCAGCGCATCGGGGTTAAGTCATAAGTGACGCCTGGTGGAAGCACAGATCTCCTCTGGTTACGAGTTACGAGTTACGCATTACGCCGCTTACCGCTTCCAATGAACCCATGGTCGAGAAAGACTAGGGCTTGAAGCGCTCGATCACCATGCTGGCATTCTGCCCACCAAAGCCAAAGGCATTGCAGATGCCCACGTCTACCAGGCGCTGCTCGGATCGATTCGGAACATAGCTCAAGTCGCACTCCGGATCAGGCTCCATGTAGTTGATGGTGGGAGGCACCACGCCGTCCTGGATCGCGCCGACGATAGCTGCGGCTGAGATGGTGCCCGCTGCGCCCATCATGTGGCCGACCATCGACTTAAGCGAGCTGACGCGTGTGTCGTAGGCAGACTCGCCCAACGCAAGCTTGATCGCCGCTGTCTCCGAGGAGTCATTGAGCTTGGTGGCCGTGCCGTGGGCGGCGATGTAGTCCACGTCGCTGCCCTGCACCCCCGCCTCGCGCAAGGCATACTTCATGGCCTTGGCTGCGCCGACGCCGGAAGGCTCCGGGGCGGCCAGGTTGTAGGCGTCGGACGACAAGCCCAGGCCGGTGATCTCGGCCAGAATCCTGGCGCCGCGCGCCTCGGCGTGTTCCAGGGTTTCCATCACGAACATCGTCGCGCCCTCGCCCAGAATCAGGCCGTCGCGTGTGGCGCAGAAAGGCCGGCAGGCAGTGGCGGGGTCGTCGTTACGGGTGGACATGGCGCCCAGGCGGCTGAAGGAAG
>JBFYTD010000125.1:0-6306 GCA_041300885.1 Anaerolineae bacterium
TAGATGCGTCTGCGAAAGCCGCCCCAGGCGCTCAGCAGCAGGCCGCCCAGCACCACGCCGACGCCAAAGACCGACTCCAGCCCGCCCAGGTGCCAGGGGCCGCCCTGGAAGTGATCGACCACCAGCAGCGGCATCAGGGAGAAGGCCGGCGTGAGCACGAAGTTGAGGCCGGTGGCGATCAGCATCAGCAGCAGCAGGCCGGGCCAGTTCAGCACGTAGCGCACGCCGGCGCGCAGGTCGCTCAGCATGGAGGGGCGCTGCGTCCCATCGGCTGCGTCCTGCTGCGCCGGGGGCTGGGGCACGGGGATGAAGAGCAGCGGCAGGATGGCCAGGAGGGCGGTGACGACGTCGATCAGCAGCAGGAGGGGCAGCGCCAACAGGCTGAGCAGCAGCGCGCCCAGCGGCGGCGCCATGATGTTCATCAGGCCGTAGAGCGTCTGGTTCATGCCGGCCACCCTCGCCAGGTGCTGCGGCGGCACCATCAGCGAGGTCGAGGCCTGCATGGCCGGCCAGTGAAAGGCGCCGCCCGTGGCGCGGATGAACATGACGACGTAGACGTGCCAGGGCTGCAAGCTGCCGCTCCAGGCCAGGGTGATGGCCCACACGGTGGTGAGGGCAATGACCGCGTCGGCGACCACCATCACCCAGCGCCGCGGCCAGCGATCGACCAGCGCGCCGGCAAAGGGGCCGATGACGATGCCGGGTAGCACCGCTACCAGGGTCGCCGTCGCCAGCACCGTCGCCGATCCGGTCTCCTGGGTCAGCCACCAGACCAGGGCGAACTGCACCAGGCTGCTGCCCAGCAGGGAGAACGCCTGGCCGCCCCAGATCAGGAAGAAGGGACGCTGCCAACGGGGGTTGTCGTTCATGGGATGCTCCACTTTCGTGCTGTCGGTCTCAAAGGCGCAGCGCGCCCCATGAGTGTAACACTTTTTGGAAATTCGTCAATGCGCATAATGGCGCAATCAAGCGCGAAATCCGTTGACTTTCCCTGTGGGGAGCGCGATAATATTCATAATGAACTGACCGTGCTGGCTGGCAGCCAGGCAGTCAGCGCCGGCTACTCGCGTGACCAGGTTGGAAGGAGGCATCCATGACTATCGTCTTCCGTGTCAGTAAAGCGTTTCTACGGACACTCACAGCGCTGGTTGCCCTCGCGCTGTTGGCCGGGCTCGTGCCGGCCTGCGCTACCTCGCCGGCGCAGCGCGCCGGCTGGCCCACCGAGGAGTGGCCTAACGCTACCCCTGAGGAGCAGGGCTTCGATTCCACCAGGTTGGCCGACGCCATCCTGGCTATGCGCGACGATCTCAACATCCACAGCGTGCTAGTCGTCCGCAAGGGCAAGCTTGTGCTTGACGCCTATTTCTACCCCTACGACGGCGCCTCGCCCCATGACCTGGCTTCGGTCAGCAAGAGCATTATGACAACTTTGATTGGCATTGCTGCCGACCAAGGCAAGCTCAAGCTCGACCAACCCATCCTGTCCTTTTTCCCCGATGCCGTGCTCACCCACCGCGACGAGGGTGTAGAGCAGGTTACAGTGCGCGATCTGGCCATGATGGCCAACGGCTTCGAGTCGACGGGTGCTGCCCAAGACGAGGGCACGCTTACACAGATGGAGAACAGCGCCAACTGGGTGCAATTCGCCCTGGACCGGCCGGTGGTCGACGAGCCGGGCACGCGCTACGTGTATGATAGCCCAGGCATCCACCTGCTGTCTGCCATTCTACAACAAGCGACGGGTATGACCGCCTTGGAGTTCGCCCGTGCGAACCTGTTCGAGCCGCTGGGCATTGACGAGGTGATCTGGCCAGCCGACCCCCAGGGAGTCACCCAGGGGTTCACCAACATCCTCCTGCACCCACGCGACGCGGCCAAGATCGGCTACCTGTTTCTCCAACACGGGCAATGGGATGGCAAGCAGATCGTCTCCCGCGAGTGGGTGGAGCAGGCCACCGCGCGCCAGATTCCCATGGGCGATGGCAACAGCTACGGCTACGGCTGGTGGATCCCGCCAGAGGACACGGGCGAGTACTTCGCCTTTGGACGCGGCGGCCAATACATCCGCGTCCTGCCCGCTTACGACACCGTGGTAGTGGCTACCGGTAGCTCAACCGCCTGGGACGAGTTCGTTTCCTCCCTGGCGCAGGCGTTGGTCGACCTGGAGAAGCCGCTGCCCGCCAATCCGGCCGGCGTGCAGCAGCTCGACGCAGCCCTGAAGGCCATCCAGGCGCCGCCGCCGGCCCAACCTGTGCCGTCGCTGCCGGCCATGGCCGCGGCGGTATCCGGCCGCGTGTACGAGTTGGATCCCAATCCCTTCGGACTGACCAGCACGCAACTGGACTTCGACGACTCGGCCGAGGCGCGCTTGCGTCTGACCTTCGCCGACGGGCGCACGCCATGGACGGCGTCGGTCGGCCTGGACGGCGTCTACCGCATGGCGCCGAGCGAGAACGGCCTGCCTGCCGCCTATCGCGGCCGTTGGCAAGACGATGGGACCTTCGTGGTCGATCTGGACACTGCCGCCAACCGGGAGTCGTTCGAGTTGCGCCTGCACTTCGACGGTGACAAGCTCGAGTTTTCCGGCCGTGAGGGCACCCATGCGGACGGCTTCACGGTTGCAGGCAAACCCGCCAATTGACTGGGCTTGACCGGAAGCTTGCCCACGACCTGTGGCGGATGGAACAGGTATAATTAACGTAGCAAGAAGTCGGATTTCTCGGAAGAAATCCGATTTCTGTGTGCGACCCTGGATGGTGCGATTCCGGCGCGGCTGGATATATTTGCCGCGCTGATTCTTGTGTGCTAGAATATTGGTTCCGTAAGCCGAAAGAAACCGGAAAGTTCAGTGAAAACTGCTCGTACTCTTGCCTTCGTCGCCTTGATTGTCGCCACCCTTGTCGTGGTCTTTGCAGCGGGTTACGCCACGCGCTGGCTGGTGGGCCACGGCGACGGCCCGGACCCTGCATCCAATCCGGTCGACGCGGCCGCAGCCTCCACCGAAGCCGCGGCTGACTTCGGCCTCTTCTGGGAAGCCTGGAACATCCTGCAGCGCGACTTCTACGGCGACCAGCCGGCCGGCCTAAACCGCACCTATGGGGCCATCAAGGGGCTGACCCAGGCCTACGACGATCCCTACACGGTCTTCGTCGAGCCGGAGCCGCGCCAGCGCGAGCGGGAAAATCTCAGCGGCGCGTTCGGCGGCATCGGCGCCTGGATCAGCCAGGACGAGGCCGGCAACAAAGTGCTGGACCCCATGCCTGACCGCCCGGCCGAGAAGGCTGGCATCCTCAAGGGCGACGTGCTGCTGGCCATCGACGGCGCGGCGCTGGACCCGGCCCTCAATGTCGACCAGGTGGTGGACCTGATCCGCGGACCGATCGGCGAGCCTGTGGTGCTCACCGTGCGCCGTGCAGAGGTGGCTGAGCCGTTCGACGTCCCGGTCGTGCGCGAGCGCATCGAGACGCCGTCGGTGGAATGGCGTGCGCTGGAACAATCGCCCGAGGTGGGCTACATCGCCATCCGCTCCTTCACCGAGCGCACGGCCGCCGAGCTGGATCGGGCGATCGACGAGTTGCGCCAGCAGGAGATCAGCACCCTGGTCGTCGATCTGCGCCACAACGGCGGCGGCCTCCTGCAATCCAGCATCGACGTGGCCAGCCGCTTCCTCAAGGATGGCGTGGTGCTCTACGAACGGCGCAGCAGCGGCGACGAGCAGGTCTACCGCGTGCGCTCGGCCGAGCGTGCGCCCGAATGGCCCATGGTGATCCTGGTGGACGGCGCCACGGCCAGCGCGTCGGAGATCGTGGCCGGCGCCCTGCAAGACCGCGGCCGGGCTGCGCTGCTGGGCGAAAAGACCTTCGGCAAGGGCTCGGTACAGTTGGTCTATGACCTAAGCGACGGCTCATCGGTGCATGTGACCGTGGCGCGCTGGTTGACGCCCAACGGCCACGAGATCAACGGCATCGGATTAACACCGGAACAGATCGTGCTTCACGAGGAGAGCCGCGACGCTCCCCTGGAAGAGGCGATCAAATACCTGACTGAACGTGGAACTTCTAAGAATTGAGGCAATACTGACATGAAGACTTCGAGAACTTCTCCTGTTCTCTGGATTGTTGTGGCGGTCGTAGTCGTCCTGTTGGGCGCTATGACCTTTATGGCCGGCTTCGGCGCCGGCTTTGGCACGGGCCGCGTCACGGCGCCGCAGGTGGCTTCGCTCAACGCTGCGCCGCTGCAGCGCGAGGCGAACGGCGACGACCCGACCGCTACGCCGCGCTCGGTCGCATCGCCCGCCGGCGCGGCAGCCAGCCCTGCGGCCGAGACTCCCCAGGACTTCGATCTGATCTGGGAGGCGTGGCAGGCTCTGGACGAAAGTTTCTACGGCGACCTGCCGGCCACGCCTGAAACGGTCGGCGGGCTGGTCGAAGGCTTGCTCTTTTCAGTCGAGCAGCAGACCGGTGAAACCCTTGACCGCGAGGCGGTAGCCAACGCCATGCTGACGGCCGCGCTGCAGATCGCGCGCGAGCAGACGCAGGCGGGCGATCCCCTGGACGTGCGTGAACTGACCTACGGCGCGATCAACGGCCTCACCTTCCAGTTGGGCGACGACTACACCTATCTGCGCACCCCAGAGCAGGCGGCCTTCTTCAACGAGGCGCTGGAGGGCAGCTTTGAGGGCATTGGCGCGCAGGTATCTGAGGCCGAGGGCGGCGGCGTGCGCATCGTCGAACCGTTTGAGGGTCAGCCAGCGTGGAAGGCCGGCCTGCGCCGCGGCGACATCATCCTGGCCGTCGATGGCGCCGACATCACCTCGATGACCTTGCAGGACGCCATCAGCCTGATCCGCGGCCCCAAAGGCAGCGAGATCACGCTGACGGTCAAGTCGCCAGACCAGGAACCGCGCGACGTGACGCTCACCCGCGATCGCATCTCGGTGCCGGCCGTGACCTATAAGATGCTGGACAACAACATCGCCTACCTGCGCCTGGGCGAGTTCAGCGCTCCGGCCGCCAGCCAGGTGCAGGAAGCCCTGGACAGCCTCCTGGCTGAAGACCCGGCGGGCCTGGTGTTGGACCTGCGCGGCAATCCCGGCGGCTTCCTGCGCACGGCGGTAGACATCACCAGCCAGTTCGTCGGCGAAGGGCCGATCGTCATCGAGCGCTTCAAGGATGGCAGCGAAGAGGTCTTTGAGGCCAGCCGCGGCGGCAGCGCCCTGGACATCCCGCTGGTGGTGCTGGTCAACGAAGGCAGCGCCAGCGCCTCGGAGATCCTGGCCGGCGCCGTGCAGGACACCGGCCGCGCCATTCTGCTCGGCGAAACCACCTTTGGCAAGGGTTCAGTGCAGGTGCCCAGCGAGCTAAGCGACAGCTCAGTGCTGAGCATCACCACGGCGCGTTGGTTTACCCCCAACGATCGCCTGATCCACGGCGAGGGTCTTGCTCCTGACATTGTCGTGGAGCGCACGGACGAGGACATCGAGGCCGACCGTGACCCGCAGCTCGATGCGGCCGTCGAGTACCTGCTGGGACTGCTCCAGTAACCAGTCTCCCAGTCATGAACTTGGCTGTTATGTCATGCTGAGGTCCACCGAAGCATCCCCACGGTATTGACACCGCGCTCTCTCGCAACAGGTTAAGTCATGCAGAAACCATCGGACGGCGTCAAGGTCCTGGCGGCCAACCGCAAGGCCCGCCACGAATACATCATCGAGGACAGCATCGAGGCTGGCATTGCCCTCACCGGCACCGAGATCAAGTCGATCCGTACGGGTCGCGCCAATCTCCAGGACAGCTTCGCCCTGATCCGCAACGGCGAGGTCTGGCTGGTCGGCGCGCACATCTCGCCCTATGCCCACGGCAACCGGGAAAACCACGAGCCGCGCCGGGACCGCAAGCTGTTGCTGCACCGCCGCGAGATCGAAAAGCTGCTCGGCCGGGTGCAGGAAAAGGGCTGGACGCTGGTGCCGCTGGACATCCACCTGCGCAACGGGCGCGCCAAGGTGCAGATCGGCGTGGCGCGCGGCAAGAAGCAATACGACAAGCGTGAGACCATCGCCAAGCGCGACTACGACCGCGAGATGCAGCGCGCGGTAAAGGAGATGCTGCGGTAGGTAAGTAGGCAGGTAGACAACTAGGCAGGTAGACAAGCAGGCAGGTAGACAGGTAGACAAGTAGAGAGGCAGGAGCAGTCGACGCTCCCCCTTGTTTACTTGTCTACTTGTTTACCAACCCCACTTTGACACCCAGCCAACCTGTGCTATAATGCTGCCAATCAGGGGATGATCGGCTTCGACGGGGCAGGCTG
>JBFYTD010000126.1:0-6300 GCA_041300885.1 Anaerolineae bacterium
CACGTCGTCAGCTTCCGGCGGCGGCGCTGCCGGCACTGCGCCGCCGCGCACTTTGCGCAACTGGCCAGCGCGTGCCAGTTGATCCAGGTCGCGGTGGATGGTCATCGATGACACGACTAGCGCGCGTGCCAGGTCGTCGATGCGGACTGAGCCCTGGCTGGCCAGGCTCTCCAGGATGTATTGCTGGCGTTGGTTGAAGCTCATGGCGCAGTGAGGATGTGTGATCTATTTAGCAATATCACAATTTATAACACGGCTCATGGAATGAGTCAAATTGCACATTCGCAAATGGTTCGGGAAAGCCAACGAATTTTGCTCTTGGGCACAACTTCGGTCGCAAAACATGATCTATGTCATAAGCTTTTCTGCGAAACTCTGCTATGATAGTGACGCAGATTCTGCTGCTATGAACGACGTATGTTTTCCCGGCTCAAACCGCACAACGCCGCTTGTAGCAGTTGTCACGATCAGCGAAAGGTATTCCTCACCGGAACGACATGGCGCTTGAGCCATTTGGTGTCTGGTTGCCCGGTGAGCAGTATCGGGAATCAAGAAAAACTGTTTGGAGATCGAAGTATGGCCGAACGAAACAACGCGCTGAAGATGGCAGCCGTCCTGGCGGCGCTCCTGCTGGCGCTGGTAGGCATGTTGCTGACGGCGCAGCCAGCAAAAGCTCAGGATCCCCCTGTGTTGCCAGGGACTGCCAATCCTGACAACGCCACCTGCCTGACCTGCCACCAGCAGGAGGGCCTGCATCTCATGTTCCCATCGGGCGAGGCCTTGCCGGTGACGATGGACGGGACCGAACTCCTGGGGTCGATGCACGCGGAGTTGAGCTGCCAGGACTGCCACACCGACATAGCTGGCTATCCCCATGGCGAGCCGCCGGCTGATAGCCATCGCGACCTGCAGATCCACTACAGCCATAGCTGCGCCAACTGTCACACCGAACAGGCCATGCAGGAGGTGGACAGCATCCATGCCCAACTCCAGGCCTCCGGGATGACGGAAGCCGCGGTCTGCGCAGACTGCCACGGCAGCCACAACGTCCAGCCGATCAGCCAGGAAAAGCATCCTGAAGTGCCGGCGACGGCCTCGGCTGATATCTGTGCGCAGTGCCACAGCGGTATCCACGGCCAGTTCGCCGAAAGCGTCCATGGCGAGGCGCTTCTGTCC
The DNA here is from genome assembly GCA_041300885.1 of Anaerolineae bacterium. Classification (GTDB taxonomy): domain Bacteria; phylum Chloroflexota; class Anaerolineae; order JAAEKA01; family JAAEKA01; genus JAAEKA01. The sequence goes on from JBFYTD010000126.1 coordinate 1,177, forward strand.
GGCAACCCCGACGTGCCGACCTGCATCACCTGCCACCCGGCGCACACGGCCACTGACCCGCGCACGCTGGCCTTCCGCCTGCAGTCGCCGGAGATGTGCGGCGATTGCCACGCAGACGAGGCGTTGATGGCCAAATACGGCATCTCCACGGATGTGTTCGACACCTACGTGGCCGACTTCCACGGCACCACCGTGATGTTGTTCGAGAAGACCCATCCTGGCCAGGCGACCAACAAGGCCGTGTGCATCGACTGCCACGGCGTGCATGATATCGCCTCGGCCACGCGCGACAGCGAGTTGATCCAGGCCAACATCCTGCCTCGCTGCCAGGAGTGCCATCCCGACGCGACGAGCAACTTCGCCGCCAGTTGGCTGGGCCACTACGCCCCCAACTTCGAGACGGCGCCTTTGGTGACGACAGTGACCTGGTTCTACCGCATTCTGATCCCTCTGGTGGTCGGCTTCTTTGTGGTCTACATCGCCCTGGATGCCTACCGGCACATCAAGGATCGACGCGGCCGGAAGAAGGAGGTGCAAGCATGAGTGAGAACACACAACGCTACGTGCGTTTCCTGGTGAGCGATCGGGTGCTGCACCTGCTGCTGCTGGTCTCGTTCTCCGCCCTGGCTATCACCGGCCTGGTCCAGAAATACGCTGACGCGGGCATCTCGGTCACCCTGATCCGGGCCATGGGCGGCATCGAACAGACGCGCGTCTTCCATCACAGCTTCGCGGTGATCCTGATCCTGACCTCCATCGCCCATGCGGTGCAGGTGGGCTATCGCGTCTACGTCCAGCGCAAGTCGATGAGCATGCTGCCTACTCTGGGCGACGCGACCGACTTCATTGCGGCGGTCAAGTACAACGCCGGGCTGAGCAAGCAGAGACCTCACTTCCCCCGCTTCAACTTCATGGAGAAGGTCGAGTATTGGGCAGTGGTGTGGGGCACGGTGTTGATGACCATCACCGGCTACGTGCTCTGGAACCCCGTGCTGATCACCCAGTACCTGCCCGGCGAGGTCGTACCGGCGGCCAAGATCGCCCACGGTCTGGAGGCGGTGCTGGCGGTGTTGTCGATCATCACCTGGCATGCCTACTACGTACACGTCAAGGTGTTCAACAAGAGCATGTTCACCGGCCACATTACCGAGCATGAGATGGAGGAAGAGCATCCGCTGGAACTGGAGCGGATTCGCCGCGGCAGGGTTTGGCATCCGCCTGCGCCGGAGCTACGCTATCGCCGTCTGAAGCTCTATGCTCCGCTGGCCACCCTCTTTGTGCTGGTGTCGGTGCTGGGCACCTGGCGCTGGCTGACGGCCGAGACAACGGCCATCACCACCGTGCCGCGCGCGGCGATCGAGCAGCAGGCCTACCAGCCGGTCCTCCCAACGCCGCGCGCGGTTCGGCTGGAGGTGACGCCGTTGCCAACACCGCTGCGCGTGTTGACCCTCGTCTCCAGCCCGCGTGAAAGCGCGCCAACCGAAGAAGCATCGGAAGCCGCCCCGTCCGGGCCTGGGCCGATTCCCCACCAAGTCGATGGCCAGTACAGCCAGTGTCTGGTATGCCATGCGACCGACAGTGCAATGCGCCCGTCGCCTGCCAGCCATACAAGTTTCACCATCGACCAATGCACCATGTGTCACACCGCGGGCGAGGCGCAGCCGGCTGCGCCAGTAGCTGCGCCAGCGGCCATTCCTCACCCCATCGATGGCGGGCAAGCCCAGTGCCTGCTTTGTCACGCCACCGATAGCACGATGAGTCCTGCGCCTGCCGATCACGCTGACTTCGCTGAAGCTCAGTGCGTTACGTGCCACGCAGTGGGCGAGTCGCAGCCAGCCTCGCCATCAGGTGTGGCAACGCCCGCAGCGCCGCCGACGACGACGGAAAGCGCGCCTGCGCCCTCAGCCATGCCCGTGATCCCGCACACCATTGCAGGCGATTGGGCACAGTGCAGCCTGTGTCATGCCATCGAAGGCGGAATGCGACCCATGCCAGCCGGCCACGCATCGTTCGAGCCGACGCAGTGCCTGACCTGTCATCAGACAGAAGGAGGTGACCAATGAGCCTTCGTCTGACAAGCGCAGCGGCCGGGCTGACGTTGTTGCTAGCCGTGGCATTGGTGCCTGGGTTGGTTCAGGCTCAGGCGCCTGAGCCGCACCAAGCCATCCAAGAGTATAACGGCCCGGCCACGTGCGAAATGTGCCACGGCAACGTCACCGACGAGGTGATCCACAGTATCCACTACACGTGGGAAGGCAAGATGGAGCACTACAGCCCGGTGGCCGGCAGCATCGCCGACATCAACTGGCTGGGCATGCTCAACGAGAAACTCGACATCCCCGGCGGCTGCGGCCGCTGCCATGTCGGCAGCGGCGCGTTGCCCAAGCCGGCCGACGAAGTAACGGCGGAAGATCGCGCTGGCATCGATTGCCTGATCTGCCACTCGCCGGTCTATGACACCAGCCTGCGCTTCCCGGTACAGGACGAGAGCGGCGCCTGGGCGCTGACCCAGGACCGCACCCTGCTAACTGCACGCCAGGCGCAGCGGCCGACGACCGAGAACTGCTTGCTCTGCCACCAAAACGTGGGCGGCGGGCCGATGCTCAAGCGCGGGGTAGACTTCGCCCCGGTCGAAGACAAACACGGCGAAGCTAGCAAGGCCGACGTCCACGCCGACGCCGGCATAACGTGTGTAGACTGCCACGCGTCGCAGAACCACAAAATCAGCGGCTTTGCCCCGGACCTCTGGAGCCGCGACCTGCCCGACCAGCGGCTGACCTGCGATAGCTGCCACACCTCAGCGCCCCACACCAATCCGCTGCTCAACGATCAACACGTTCGTTTGGACTGTCGCACCTGTCACGTGCAGGGCACAGGCGGTCTGGTCGAACGCGATTGGACGGCTGAACCCACCTATGATCCGGTAACCGAGCTCTACGCGCCGGTCGACGACGTGCGCGACCCCAACTCGGTGCAGCCGATCTACCTCTGGCACAACGGCCAGCCCGCGCTGCCCGACGAGCCGTGGCCGGGCAGCCGTTCGGACCTCGCCTCGCGCATCCAGCCCTTCAAGCTGTTCCAGGCTACAGCGCCCGTGGACGCCAGCAGCGAGCAGCCGATCCCGCTCAAGCTGGGCCTGTTCTATACCCAGGGCGACCTGGAGCAGGCCATCGCGGTTGGGGCTGACGAGTCAGGCATGGATTATAGCGGCGCCTGGCAACCCAAGGAGCTAACGTTGCCCTTGCAGATCAGCCATGGCGTGGTGGGCAAGCAGGATGCCCGAGCCTGCCAGGACTGCCACGTGCAGGACGGCATCATGGACTTCGCCAGTCTGGGCTACACGCCGCAAGAGGTTGCCGTGCTCACCTCCATCAGCGCCGAGAGCGCCGGCCAACGCCAGCCCTTGCAGATGTCGGTGGTGATCCCGGCCGCACAGCCGCTGCCCACACCGGTGCTGTTGTCCGGCAATCTGGAGGCCACCCGCGGCTTTGGCATTCGCATCCCCTGGAACCTGTTCCTGGTGCTGCTCGTGTCGGCCCTCATTCTGGGCGGCGGCGTCTACTGGTTGTATCGGCAGAAGCCGGCCACGCCTTCGCCAGCCATGGCTGCCTCGACCGAAGCGCCGCCTACAGCGGCGGACGAGGCAGTGCCGGCTGCTGGGCAGGGGATGGTGGTAGATCAGCCAAGTCGGCCCGGCAACGAACCATCTACGGATCGCACATCCTCCGGGAGCAGCGAGACAGAAACCTAGCTCGTGCTACAAACGGCAATAGTGATGCGGCCCCAGTTGATTTTCAACCGGGGCCGCATCTTTGTAGGGGCGGGCGGGTTTTGGAAAGCAACCATGTCGCAACCCACCACCGCCCAATCGCCGTTGTTGCGCCAACTGCGGGTAGCCAAAGAGGATGTCGCCGCACACTACGTGCCCGCGATCTTCATCGGTCTGTGTTACATGGCCATCACCACGATGTGGACGCTATACAGCGCCTACGTGCCGGTGTTGTTGCAGGTGGATTTCGGCCTGCGCGTGGCGGCCATCGGACTGGTGATGATGCTGGACAACCTGCTGGCGCTGCTGGTGCAGCCGTGGATTGGCGCGCGCAGCGATCGGCTGCGCAGCCGCTGGGGCAAGCGGCTGCCGATCATCGTGGCTGGCATGCCCCTTGCCGCGCTGGGATTTGCTCTGATCCCGCTGGCCGGCCGCATATTCGAGGGCCTTGCCGGCTTCATGGCCATCGTGATCGTGATGCTGGTCTCGATGGCGGTCATGCGCGTGCCGCTCTTCGCGCTCATGCCCGACCTGACGCAGCCTGAGCGCCGCAGCACCGCCAACGGAATCATCAACCTCTTCGGCGGCATCGGTATTCTGATCGCCACCGTAGGGCTGGGCTGGCTGTATCGCATCAATCGGGCCGGCCCGTTCGTGGCGGGAGCGCTCTTGCTGGTGCTATCGACGCTGCTGCTGGCGGCCGTGCTGCCCAGACTGACGCAGCGCTATACCGTGGACGAAAACGGGGTAGAGAACGGGGAGATTTCTACCAACTCCTGGCGCATGTTGCGTGACGTGCTGGCCGACAACTGGCGCGGCGTACCTCTGCTGCTGCTGGCCATCCTGCTCTATACCTTCGGTATCAACGCCATCGAAACATACTTCACCCTTTATGGCCGAAGCGTTCTGCAGATAACTGAGGACCGCGCCCTGGCGATTCTGGGGTTGTTCTTCATTACCTACATCGTCTTCTCCGTCCCCGCTGGCTTGGTGGGGGAGCGTTTTGGTCGCCGGCGGACGATGACGGCTGGCCTGCTGGTCATCTCCCTGCTGGTGTTTGCCGCGTTCTTCTTGCAGTCGCTGCCGGTCATGCTCGCCATCATGCCGTTGGGCGGAGTGGCCTGGGCCTTGGTCAACACCAACGCCTTGCCGGTTGTGCTGGCCATGTCCACCCCCGGCCACGCGGCCAGCACGGTCGGGCTGTTCTATGCCACGACCACGCTGGCCTCGATCCTCAGCCCCGTGGCCAACGGCTGGTTCATCGATATGGGCGGCGACGATTACAATCTGGTCATTCTGGCCACCAGCGTCGCCGCCGGCTTGGCTGCGCTGGTCTTGCTGCTGATGGGACGCTT
>JBFYTD010000127.1:0-6288 GCA_041300885.1 Anaerolineae bacterium
GACCAGGCTGCAACAGGGCTGGCCAACGCACGGCTGTTTGAGGCTGTGGCGCAGCGCGCGCAGGAAAATGAGCGGCTGAGGGAGTTCAACGAGAATCTGGTCAGGAGCGTCGAGACCGGTATCCTGTTGGAGACGGCTGATGACATCATCCGCTATGCCAACCCTCGTTTGTGCGAGATGGTGGGTTACAGCGAATCTGAACTGATCGGCCAGCCAGCCGTCATCATGCTTTCGCCCCAGATGAGCTCATTGGTAGATCGCAAGGCAGCCCGCAGGCGCTTGGGCGAGAAGGGGCGTTACGAGGCTTCCTTGTTGCGCAAGGACGGCCACGAGGTGCAGGTGCTGGTCAGCGCCACGCCCTTGTTCGAAGACGGTGTGTTCTCAGGCACGTTGACTGCCTTCAGTGATATCACGCAACGCAAGCGTATCGAGCGAACCCTGTTAGCGCTCAACGCCGCCGCCGCCGCCGTGCGCCAGGCCACCGAACCGAGCCAGGTGTACCGCACGATTGCACAAGAGGTGCGCAGGCTGGGCTTCTCGTTGGTGGTCTTTAGCTACGACTCCGCTGAGCAGCGGTTGATCCTTGAGTATCGCGCGTTTGCCGGGCAGTTGGATCAGATCTGGCCAGTTGACCAGCCACTAACTGACACCACATCCATTTCCATTGCATTGGAAGATCTGCCTGATTTCATCCAGCCGCTGCAGACGGGCCGAGCCGAGTTTGTTGATGCACCAAGCGAGGCGGCCAGTCTGACGGTGGTGGAGCAGATCGGTGTTCCCAGGCAGATCTTGAATCTGGCCTTGAAGAAGCAGCGCGCCATTCTGGCGCCTCTGGTGAGCCAGCAGCAGACTGTCGGAATCTTCCTGGTGTTGGGCGAGACCCTTAGCGAGGACGATCTACAGGCTTTCGAGGCCTTTGCTAATCAGGCCTCGGCGGCATTGGACAACGCTCGCCTGTTGGCCGCCGAACGGCGCGAGCGGCAGCGAGCTGAAACCTTGGGCAAGGTGGCCAGCATCCTTAGCTCGACCCTAAGTCTGGACGACGCGCTTCGCCAGGTGATGCAGCAATTGTGCTCGATTTTGCCCTATGACAACAGCGCGCTCTTCCTGCTACAGGACGGCGTGATGGTATGTCAGGTCGCCGAAGGAAACCAAGTCGCGTGGTGGATGGACGCTAAACTGAGCATTGATGGCTATCCCCTGCTGCAAGAGATGATGACTACATTGCAGACTATTCTGGTTTCTGATACCCGTAGCGATTCCCGCTGGATCGGCTCACCGAGTGTGGCTCATCTGGCCAGCTGGATTGGCGCCCCCTTGGTGGCTGCAGGTCAATTGGTGGGCATGTTGAGTGTGGACAAGGCCCAGCATGGCTACTACACCAGGGGAAATCAGGAGGTTATGACTGCCTTCGCAGATCAGGTCTCTGTGGCTATTCAGCGGGCTCGACATTTCAACGATGCCCAGCAGCGCCTGCGTGAGTTGTCGAGCCTGGTGCAGGTCAGCGCCTCGCTGACGGAGGCGATGGACCTGATGGCGGTGCTGGATGTGGTGCTTGGCAGCGCCTGTGAGCTGCTGAGATCCAACCGGGGCGCCATTGCTTTGGTGGCGGAACCAGGTGCGCATCTCAAAGTTGTAGCAGAGCGCGGCCAGCCGCCAGGATTCATAGAGCGGATGAACAAAGCTGCGCTGCGACTGCCTGCCGACCTGGCGCGCGGCCCCGACCTGCGGTCCTCGGTTCTGGTCGATCCGGAGGCTGAATCTGACCATGCTGGCGACTTGGTTACCTGCGTCGCGTTGACGTTGGCCGGACAGTTGATTGGCCTGATCGAGGTGGAGCAGGCTTCGCTCGACGCAGCGCAACAGCGGTTGCTGACGGCCATGGCCGATTTGGCGGCTGCGGCTATCGACAAGGCTCAACTCTATCAGGATACGATTCACGCCTATGAGGAACTGCGCGAGCTGGATCGCCTCAAGGACGAGTTCGTGCAGAACGTCTCCCATGAGCTGCGTACGCCGCTTACGTTTGTCAAGGGGTACGTGGAATACCTGCTGGAGGGCTACGCAGGCGAGCTGAATCAAGGCCAACGAGAGGCGTTGGAGATCGTGCTCGACCGCAGCGACGCCATCGTGCGGCTAGTCAACGACATCGTCTCACTTAAGCGGGCCGAATTGCAGGAGATGGATCTGCAGCCGGTGGCCCTGGAACTTATTGCCGCCGCCTGCGTAGAGGGCAGCAAGATGGCTGCTGAACAGGTTGGCATTCGTATGCATCTGGAAATCTCGCCAGGTCTGCCGCTCGTCTATGGCGACCCCACGCGGTTAGGACAGGTATTCGACAACCTGCTGGGTAACGCCATCAAGTTCAGCCCTAACGGCGGCGAAGTCAGCGTGCGTCTCAGCCTGGTGGACAACGCTGTTCAGGTCGAAGTGCGGGATAGGGGCATCGGCATGCCTCCCGACCGTACGGACCAAATCTGGCAACGCTTCTATCAGATCGATAGTGCGTCCACCCGTCGCTTTGCCGGCGCTGGCCTGGGGCTTGCTATCGTCAAGCGCATCGTCGACGCACATGACGGTCGTATCTGGGTCGAGAGCGAGTTGGGCAAAGGGAGTACTTTCTTCTTCACTTTGCCAGTGATCCATGATTTCGAGCGTGTGTAACCCTCTGCGCAGAGGACGGCCTGTGCCGGCCCCGCCCGTTGTCTGCCACATGTATGGCGTCTGGTCATGCGGCGCTACTTGTGGTATGATTGATCCTCAGGCGCCCAGCGCCTGAGTCGTCACGACTGAAAAACCAACCGGAGGACATAAACCATGGCGTCTTTGCTCGAAAAGGTAAATATTCTGATCAAGGCCAACCTGCACTACATGGCCGACCAGGCGTTGAAGGCCAACTCAGTGGCCGTAGTGAACCAATACATTCGCGAGATCGAGAACAACCTGGAAGACCTGAACGACGCGGTCGCGACTGTAGGCGGCCAGGTCAAGACCATCCGCCGCAAGCGCGACGAATATCAGGCCAAGGCCGCCACGCTGGATCGCAACATCGACCTCTTCCTGACCGAGGGCAACGAGTCGCTGGCTGTGGCCGCTCAGGCCAAGCTCAACTCCACGCAGCGCACGGTCGAGAACTACGACCAACAACTGTCTCAGTTGGAGCGCGAATACGACGCCCTGCGCAGCGCCAAGATCAAGCTCGAGGCCAAGCTGGCCACCACCACGCAGGAAAAGGACGAGCTGCAGGCGCTGATGGACCTGGCGCGCGCCAAGGAGATCAGCAACAAGGCCATGCGCAGTCTGGACGACTTGGCTGGGTCTGGCGATGCCGACGTGGCCCGCGTGGCCGACGCCGTGCGCGCCCGGCTGGACAAGGCCTCGGCCGAGAGCGAAATGCTTGCCTCCAGCCTCGACAAGCAGATGGACGATGTGCTGGAGCGCGGCGAGATCGACGCCGCCCTGATCGAACGCAAGCGCCGTTTGGGGCTCGCCGAAGGATAGATCTCGTTCACGCTCCGCTGGTCATTCCCGTGAAGACGGGAATCCAGTCAGGTGGACGCTGGATTCCCGTCTTCACGGGAATGACGGATTGCCCCTGTAGTGCGTAGATCACGTTATCAACGTGACGCAGCGTGGGCCGAAAGAAGCGTCACGTTGATAACGTGACCTACCGGAGACTTCAGGATGAACCGAACTCGTGTGATCTTCATCGTCATCATCGTTGCTGCCCTGGCGCTTGTCGGGGTGGCAGCGTTGCTGCGCAGCATGAACAGCTCTTCAGGATCTCCGTTGGTGGCCGAGCAGAGCGGCCCGATCCAGGTGCGCGTACTGACCGCGCTGCCGGTCTACGACTGGGTCAACGAGGCCGCCAGGCAGTTCAACGCCGAGCAGCGCACCCTGGACGGCGATGTGATCCAGGTGGAGGTTATCTCGGCGGATGGCCTGGCCGCGCTGGGCCGCTTCGACCGGGACGAGTTCGGCACGCTGCCGCCCGACGCGGATTTGCAGAACCTGACCGATGAACAGAAGCGGGCCTTGGCGCGCTTCCCCACCGCCTGGATCCCCGACAGCCGCTACCTGCCTGAGCTGGCCAACGTGGCCTACAAGGAGCGCTTGGGTCGCGACGTCTTCCTGACCGACGGCGAATACCGCGCGCGGCCGATTGCGCTCAGCCTCTTTGCCTGGGGTCTCTACCAGAGCCGGGCCGACGCGCTCACTGCGCAGGTGGGCGATATCGACTGGCAGGTCATCCACGACGCCGCCATCAACCCCGGCGGTTGGCCTGCGCTGGGCGGCCAGCCAGACTGGGGCTTCTTCAAGCTGGTAGTGCCCAACCCGCGCAAGAACGTCGGCGGGTTGGCGGCCATGGTTGCCGCGGCCGGCGAGTACTACGACCGAACCAGCATCGGCACCGCCGAGGTGACTGATCCGGCCTTTCAGCAGTGGCTCGGTGAACTGATGGGCAGCACCACGGACCTGGGCGGCGGCAGCGCCTACACAGCCGAGGACTTCGCACTCTTCGGCTACTCGGCTGGCGACGGCGGCCAACTGCTCGAGGCCGACCTGCTCAAGAACATGGAGGGTATCCAGACTCGCTGGGGCGAGGCGCTGGAGATCTTCTACCCCCAGTACGTGACCTGGTTCGACTTCCCCTTCACCATCTGGATGGGGCCGGAGACCAGTGCGGTCGAGAAAAACGCAGCCTTGGAGTTCCAGCGCTACCTGCTCTCGCCCGACGTGCAGGCCAAGGCTGTCGATTCTGGCTTACGTCCGGTCAACGCGGCAGTCTCGGTGGACCAGCCCAACAGCCCCTTCACGCGCTGGGCCGAGCAGGGCGTGGCGCCTATCGTTTCTCGCACCGACGCCATGCGCTCGCCCGACCGCGACGTGCTGCTGGCGCTGCTGCGCTGGTTTGACTTGAACGTTGGGCGTTGAGGGTATCGTCATGACCAAGGCTAAGCGGACCAACATAGACCAGCAGGCGGCCCGGAAACGATCGCTGCGCATCGAGGGCATTGTCGCACTGGCGATGACTGTCTTTTTGTTCATCTGCATCTGCGGCTTTATCGTGGCGTTGCTGACTCCCGACAGCGATGTCGCTGAACCGCCCGTCGTGCAGGAAGATCCGAACAACGCTACCTTGACCCTGGCCTACACCCCGGACAAGGCCGAGCTGGTGCGCACGCTGGTTGATCGCTTCAACGCCCAGAACCTGCGCACGACCGACCGCCAGTCGATGGATGTGCAACTGGTCGAGCTGACGCCTGACGTGATGATCGAAGAGGCTCTGGCTAGTCCTACCTTCCAGGCCATAAGTCCCGACTCCAGCTTGTGGCTGGATCAGCTTGACCGGCGCTGGGGCGAGGTGCAGCAGGTGGGCGAGGGCGCAATCGCTCCATCGCTGGTAGGCGAGTCGGTGCGCTTCGCGGTCAGCCCGGTGGTGATCGCCGCCTGGGAGGATGTGGCCCGCAGTCTGGGCTGGCCCAACCAGTCCGCCGGCTGGCAGGACATCCAACAGCGCGCGACCGAGGACCCTGACTTCCGTTGGAGCCATCCCAGCACCAATGTGGCCAGCGGCCTGCTAGCGACGCTGGCTGAGTTTTACGCCGGCGCGGGCAAGACCCGCGGCCTGACCGAGCAGGATGCCACCGCCCAGAGCACGCTGGACTACGTGTCGGCCATCGAGCGCACGGTCAAGTTCTATGGCGAGGGCGAAGCGACGATCATGCAGCGTATCCAGCAGGAAGGGCGTGCTTTCCTCGACGCCTTTGTCGCACAGGAGCATCTGGTGGTCAACCACAACCGCCAGAACCCAAGCAATCGCCTGGTCGCCATCTATCCCAGTGAAGGCACGCTTTGGGCTGACCATCCGCTGGCGTTGCTGGAGACGGCCGCTGTAACCGACAACCAACGCCAGACCTGGCGCGCGCTGCGCGACTTCGTGCAGTCGGCCGAGGCGCAGCAACTGGTGCTGGAGGCCGGCTTCCGGCCGGCCGATCTGTCCGTCTCCCTGCAGGGCAGCCCCATCGCTCTGGCCAACGGCGTCGATCCCAGCCAGCCGCAGACGACCTTGCAGGTGCCGGGGCCGGCCGTGGTCGACGTGGTGCAGAACGTCTGGCAGTACACCAAGCGCAAGGCCAACATCTTCCTGGTGGTGGACACCAGCGGCAGCATGGAGGGCGAGAAGATGGCCGCGGCCCAGGCCGCGCTGCGCGAGTTCATGGCTCAAATCAAGGGCGACCAGGAGCGGGTCGGCCTGGTGGAGTTCGGCAGCACGGTCAACAACAT
>JBFYTD010000128.1:0-6424 GCA_041300885.1 Anaerolineae bacterium
CAACAGGTCGTCGTGGTCGCCTGGCTCAACGCGCCGCCGCGCGATGATCTCGTACACGATGCGGTCCATGGTCTGGATGGCAACCCGATACTGGCGGTTTTGGCGCGTCGGCAGCCAGGGCAACATCACCGACACCATGTTCTCGTAGCCAAAACGGGCATTGGCCCGCTTGAAAGCCTGGCCGAACTCGCTGGCCTCGCTGCCCAGGTCGATGCTGAGCAGCGCTTTGCCGGCAATGGAGAGGGTCAGGCGCATCATCTCTTGATCGACAGCGATGGGTGCGCCTTGCTGCGCCGGACCCTGCCAGCGCATCAGCGCCACCAGCGTTTCCTCGACCATCATCTGACCCAACGAGGCAATGCGCTGGCGGTGGAAGGCCGGCTGCATCAGCCGGCGCTGGCGCAGCCAGGCGTCGCCGTCGCTGGTCAGCAGACCCCGGCCGACTAACGGATAGAGCAGTTGGTAGTCCATGGTCTGCTTGTCGTAGTTGCGGCTGTTGGTCTGCAGGATGTGCTGGATGGCGTCGGGGTCGTTGACGAAGATCGACTCCTCGCCCAGCAGGGTGACGCGGGCGATGTCACCGTAGTTCTGCGCGATCTCGAGGCTAAAGCCCAAGGGGTTGCGCTGAAAGTCGCGCAGGCTGCCGATGAAGGGCCGGCCTGGCACGGCAGGTATGATCTTCTCTGCTGCAATCTTGGTTTGCTCAGTCGTCATGGGTCTCCTCGTCGGATGGGTCATACAGCAACGTCTTGCTTGTTGGATATCATACTGCTGCTTGCGCTGTCTGGGAAATCGCTTACGGTTGCCGCAACGTCCTGGCCAAGTGGCCAGGGAACAGGCCGTCTGCGCGGCCACGACGAGTCCCCTCCCCTGGCCGATGCGCCGTATGACGAACTGCACTAAACTGACGTAGAGACATTCGAGCAGCGTTCGACGAGGTGCATCATGACCGCAACACGATCCTGGCGACTGCGCAAACAACGCTACAGCCTGCGCAGCGAGAGCTGTCCCGCCTGTGCAACGATCCACTTTCCGCCGCGTGAGGTCTGCCCTACCTGCGGCGCGCCGCAGCACCTGCCCATCGTCGCCGTATTGCCGGCGTTGGCCTTACCGGCAGGTCTCTTTCCCGCCGCCGAAGCGGGCGTCGGGTTTGGCCGGAGGACGCACGCATCATGACCCACTTCGACTTCGTGATCGCTGGCGGCGGGTTGGCGGGGCTGAGCCTGGCTAGCCGGCTGGCCGAGACCCCCGCATTCGACCAGCACTCGATCCTGGTCGTCGAGCAGGACGCCAAAGCACGCAATGATCGCACCTTCAGCTTCTGGAGCAACGGGCCAGGGCCGTTCGACGCGGCCATCAGCCGTTCGTGGGATCGGCTGCGCGTGGCCGGACCGAGCGGCGTGCAGGATCTGGCCCTGGGTGACTACCGCTACCACACCATTCGCGGCCTCGACTTCTATCGCCACGCCCAGCAGCGACTGGCGCGACACGCCAACGTCGAGCTGCGGCGCGGCCGTGTGCAGCGCATTGACGATGGACCGGACGCGGCCACGGTGGTGATCGACGGCGAGGCCATCACGGCCACATGGGCCTTCGACAGCCGGCCGCCCCGCCTGGCTGATCGGACCGACGACCACCGCCACACCCGTCTGAAGCTCTACTTCCGCGGTTGGGAGATCGAGACACCCACGGCCGCGTTCGACCCAGGCGTCGCGACCTTCATGGACTTCCGCACGCCCCAAGACGGCGACGTGCGCTTCTTCTACGTGCTGCCCTTTGCGCCTGACCGGGCGCTGGTGGAGTACACGCTGTTCACCGATCAGCGCCTCACACGCGAGGAGACGGAGCAGGCCATCGTCAGCTACATGCAGTCGACGCTGGGCATCGACGACTTCCGCGTAGTGGCCGAGGAGGGCGGCTGCCTGCCCATCACCGATGCGTCCTTCGCGCGCCGGCTGGGCCAACGGGTGCTGGCCATCGGCGTCAACGGCGGCCGCATCAAGCCCAGCACCGGCTATGCCTTCAGCCGTGTGCAGGCCGACAGCCAGGCCATCGTGCAATCGCTGCTAGCCCACGGCCATCCCTTTGGCCTGCCCACCGGCCCGGCGTCCTACCGCTGGCTGGACGCGGTCATGTTGCGCGTGATGCGCGACCACGGCGAGTTGATCGCGCCGGCCTTTGCGGCCCTGTTCAGCCGCAATCCCACGGCGCGCATCCTGCGTTTCCTGGATGAGCAGGCCTCGCCGCTGGACGTGCTGGCGATCATGGCCAGCCTGCCGGCGCCGCTGTTCGTCGGCACGGCGCTGGAACTGGCGGCTGGACGGATGGGGAGGGAGACCGAAAGAGGAAAAGAAGGAAAAGGAGGAATGCGCCCGCGCAAGCTGCGGCCGGCCTGATGGCTGGGCGATTTTTCCGGCTGCCGGATGGGTGGTACAATAGGCCAACGAGCAAGATTGTCTGATGCATTTGCACTAGGCCGGACCGCCCAAGGAGGCGCGTATGGAGACCATCGTGGCAGCGCTCGACCGGGCCGCCGAAGGCGCTTTTCTGATCGACAACAACCAGCGCATCATCTACTGGAACCGGGCAGCCCAGGAGATGCTGGGCTACGCGCCGGCCGAGGTGCTGGGGCGGTCGTGCTACGACATCGTGCAGGGGCGGGACGATCACGACCACACCTGGTGTCGCGGCAATTGCTACGTCACGGCCAAGGCCAGGTCGGGCCAGCCGGTGGAGACCTTCAACACCTGCGCGGCAACCAAGTCAGGGGAGCTGCGTTGGATCAACATCAGCATTCTGGCCCTGCAAACGCCTGGGCAGGACGACTCGCCGGTCATCCTGCATCTGTTTCGCGACGCCAGCGAGCTGAAGCTGCGCGAGCAGTTCACCCGCCAGGTGCTTCACTTGGTGGAAAATATGCAGCAGCTTGAGCCGTCCGGCGTGACGGCGCCGCGCCGCAGCTTGTTGGCCGAGAGTCTCACCGAGCGGGAGCGTGAAGTGCTTCAGCTTCTAGCGCAGGGCTACAGCACCGACCAGACCGCACAGGCCCTCTCCATCTCCAAGGCTACGACCCGCAATCACATCCAGAACATCTACCAGAAGCTGCAAGTGCACACACGTGCCCAGGCTGTGGCCTACGCCTTTGAACATAGCCTGGTTAGCGGGAACTGAGCCGGCATCCGTCAGGTAGATAGTCCAATTGAACCACCGCGAATAAGCCAGGTGCATCTTTCGCAGCGGGTGTTTTTCCAGTAGACTAGGAGGCAGATCGCAGTCTCTTCTTCGTTGTTCACGGGAAAGTCAGCGCAAAGGAGGTCCTCCATGTATTCCTTTCTGCGTGTTCAAAGCCATCGTCCGCTGTTGAGGTCATGCGCGCTGGGAGTGGCGTGCGCCTTGGCGCTCCTGGCTGCCCTGGTCGTCCAGGTTAGCGCCGCCGGTTCTGCGCCCAACCACAGCCCGGCGCTCAACGCAACCCGCTACGTTGCCAAGAGTGGTCACGATAGCGCCAACTCTTGCCTCAACGCCAACCAGCCGTGCCTGACTGTGCAGCATGCGATCGATGTAGCCCAAGCAGGTGACACGATCCTGATCGCTCAAGGCCGCTATATCGAGAATCTGGCGATTGCGCAGCAGCTTAACCTGATGGGCGGCTACGAGGCGGTCAACTGGACGCGCGATATCGATCTGTACCCGACCGCGATCGATGGCTCTGGCAGCCAGCCGCTGCCTGGCGCCTGGGACGGCCGCGCAGTGGGCAAAGCGGCCGTTATCCGAGACGACAACATCTTCCGCATGTGGTACGACGGGACCAACCTCTTTGGCGCAGCGCAGGTGGGACTGGCCAATTCGGCCAACGGCACGACGTGGAACAAGTCGGCCGCCAACCCGGTGCTGAGCGGCACGCCAGGTGATTGGGACGAGTTCGCGGCCGAGCGCGCCCCCTGGATCATCAAGGAGGGCAGCGTCTTCAAGATGTGGTACGAGAGCGGCGAGCCGCGCCAACTGGGCTACGCCACCAGCCCCAACGGCGTCACCTGGACCAAACACCCGGCCAACCCGATCCTGCAGCCCGGCCCGGACGGCTTCGACGCTGATTATGTCGGCCACGGCGCGGTCCTGCATGAGGGGATCTACAAGCTGTGGTACCATGCGCAAGGGAATGAAGGCGCGATCATCGCCTATGCCACCTCACCCGATGGCGTCAACTGGACCAAGCAGGGACCGGTGCTGCGCCCTGAGAGCGGCAACTGGGACGAGGGTGCGGTCTGGGGACCCAGCGTGCTGCGCTACAACGGCCTGTACTGGATGTGGTACACTGGCGCCGGGCCGCAGGGACCGCCGGCCATCGGCCTCGCCACCAGCTTTGACGGCGTCACCTGGACTCGGGTGGGCGCGGCGCCGGTGGTCAGCGAGGCTACAGCCCTCGGCGATCCGCACGTGCTGCTGCACGGCTCGATCCTCAAGATGTGGTACCAGGACTTCGATGCAGGCGTCGTCAAGCACGCCGAGTCGACCGATGGCGTCAACTGGATCCTCTCTGCCAGTAACCCGGTGTTGACGCCCGGCCAGCCAGGCCAGTGGGGCGAGCCGGTGGTGCGCTTCCAGGACGGCAGCGATGGCTCGCTGCTGGACGGCCTGGGCATCTTCGGCGGGCAAGGAGCACAGGCGGGCGGCATCGACGCGTTCGCAGCCAGCGTGACGATCAAGAACTGCTGGATCCACGATAACTATGCGGGAATCGACGACTCGACCGAGGGGGGCGGTGTAGCGGGCGCTCTGGACGGCAAGACGCTGACTATCGAGGACAGCACGTTTGTTGCCAACGACTCCCACGCGGCCAGCGCGATCCGCGCCCACAGCGGCGCGCTCCACATGACCAATGTGCTGGTGATCCGCAACGGCGGCAGCGGGGCGCCGGCGCTGCATCTGAACGGCGCGGCCAACCTGACCCACCTCACCATCGCCGGCAACGACGGCGGCATCCTACACAACCCGCCGCAGGAGCGCCTGCTCGCCGTGCGCAACAGCATCGTCTGGGGCAACGGCTGGGCCATCGCAGGCGAAGGCGCTTCGCTGGTTCAGGTGCGCTACTCAGACATCGAAGGCGGCTTCTACGGCTCAGGCAACATCGACGCCGATCCACAGTTCATGGACCCCGACAGGGCCGACTACCATCTGCGCCTGGGGTCGCCCTGCGTCGACAGCGGCTTCAACGATTGGGCGCCCAACCACGACCTGGACGGCGACCCCCGGCCGTTGGACGGCAACGGGGATGGTGTGGCCACGGCCGACATGGGCGCGGACGAGCTGCTGCCGGCGCGCGTCTGGCTGCCCCTGCTGCTACGACACTGAGCGGGTCTGGTTGCAGCATTGCATCGTGAGGCGTCCTTGTCGGGTCAGGCAGGGACGCCTTTGCCAGTTCATCCCAAAATTGATCAGCCATGCGTCACTGCCGAGCTACGCGGGAAGGCTTTTGCGATTGACCATTCTTCAGCGCCAACCCTTCGCTGCATCTCCTCGCCCCAAAATAGTGCAATTGCATCAGTCGAAATAATGCACTTGCATCTTCCAATCAGATCGTATCATGGGGTAAACTAGCACTGTAACACTAAAAACGTGCAAAACGCTCAAAACGCTTAGATTGTTACGGAAATCACAGTGCACTCGCCACCTGTCAGCGTCGCCAGGCGAGCGTGTGCTTTCTGTTTTTGAACCCCCGAACGTCCGTGTTACCCCAGCAGGAGATGGAGATTATGTTCAAGACGCACTCCGACAGCCGCCTCCTCAGCCGCGCCGACGTCGCGGAGATGTTCGGCGTCTCGCCCAGCACGGTCACGCGCTGGGCCGACGCCGGCCTGCTGCCCACGGCCAAAACCTTGGGCGGGCATCGCCGCTATGACGCTGCGGCTGTATCCGAACTGGCCAAGCAGTTTCAGAAGGAGAAACCTACGATGGAAGAACTCGTCTTCGGTGTGCCGGCCATGTGGGCCGACCACCACGTGCTCGCCGTGCGCAATGCCTTGTTGGCCCTGGCCGGCATCGACAACGTCGAGGCCAGCTCGGCTTTCAAGACGGTGCGCGTTATCTATGACCCCAGCCGCACCTCGGCCCAAGTCATCGTCAAGGCCCTAATGGCCGCCGGCTATCCCCCCACCGGCTTCGAAGAGAATGGCCACTCCGAAGTGCCCGTGTCCACCGGCAAAACCGATCCCGCCTGGACCGCCCTGGCCATGCGCACCATCCAGACGCACCCGGCCGATATGGCGATGTCGGGAGAGTTTACACCTGACACCTGGCACTTGACACCTCCGAAGGAGACCAATCATGGCAAAGAAAGCACGCGAAAACAGCGAGCGCTCGATGGACCCGGCGGCGCAGATGATGTTGATCCGGGCCGACGCGCTGGGCATCGGGACGGCATTCA
>JBFYTD010000129.1:0-6265 GCA_041300885.1 Anaerolineae bacterium
GTAGGGCTGCATGATCTGCGGCACGAAGATGTAGTCGATGCGAAAGGGCCACACCATAGGGAAGGTTCCAGCCTGGCCCTCGCCTGCTGTCATATACGCATCGACGTAGCCTTTGTTTCGCAACATGCGCACCACCGGGGGCGTCAGGCGGCGACTGTTGGCGCCCGTGGGGCCATGGGTGTTGAAGTCGCCCAGCAGCACGTGCGGCTCATCTGCATGCGCCTGCAAAGGATCGAGCAGCCCGCGCATCTGCCACAGGCGAGTGCCCTCGAAGGCGTGGTCCAGGTGGGTGGAGAAGATCGTAAACGCTTTGTCAGGGCCGGCGTTGATCCTGGCCGTCAACAGGTTGCGGCCCTGGGTCAGCGGCAGCCGGGCCAGGTAGTGGTTGGTGTCGTTCACGATGGGATAACGGCTGAGCACCGCGTTGCCCACCGGCCCCCACCAGCTAGCCATCTGCACCACGCGGTTGCTCTCGCCAAATGCCCAGTCCATGCGCAGCAGATTGGCCAACTCGGCCAGCGGCTTGCTGGCGCCGAAATGGGTCTGCACCGGGTGCAGCACCTCGTTCAACGAGACGATATCGGCCTCGCTGTGCTCGATGATGGTGGCCAGCCGCTCAGTATCCATGCGCCCATCGCGGCCTTCCCAGAGATGGACGTTGTAGGTCAGCACTCTCATTGCAGCCATTTTAGCCGAGGGCGAACTGCTTGTCAATCGCTGGCCGCCCCATCCCGCCTTTTTCCACCACCCCACTGGACAACTCACCTGCACATATGGAAAACGTTTTTCTGGTCTCACACCTCGTCGACCGTGCCGCGCCGCCCTGGTCGCTAGATGTAGGGGGGGGGCTCAACTGTCCTACCACATCTTCCTGTTCGTCCTTCTTTTACCCCGCAGGCGCTGTTTCCTTGGTCCACATGAGTTCAGCGACTTCTCCACACCCTTTCAGTCACCAGGCCGGAAAAAGCCTGAAGGCGCCGACACTAGGTCTAGGGGGTTGCGCCTCCGTTGACGCATCATCTGGCCAAGGGCGCAGCCTCCGCTCCCTTTCTCCCCATTTCAACAGCCCCTACTGCTACGACGAATTAATATTCTATCAAAAGATCGAGGATTACCATTGCACGGACAGTCAGACACAGACCCGGACAGGTTGCATAAGGTGGGGGCTGTGAGTACAATACGGCTCGTCTTTGCGCTTTGCAGAGCACGATACCAATCCGGATGCACAGGAACCATGAAAGCTTATCCATTCTCATTCCTAACCGCTGTCATGATGTTGGCCTTAGCATTGACCGCTCTCCCTGCGGGTGCCCAGTCGGCGCCTCCTGTGTTGTCCACCTGGGACACGCAGGTCTGGCCTGAATATGACCAACCGTCGGTTCTGGTGATCACCAGCGGAACGCTGGCAGAGGGGACCACTTTCCCGCAGCAGCTACGGGTGCCGGTCCCGGCCAATGCCACGATCCACGCCGTCGCCTACCCTGAAGCCAGCGGCAATCTGCTGAGCCTGGCTTGGACGAGCGAGCCGGACGCAGATGGTCAGATCGTTGTCTTCGATCTGGACCAGCCGCGCTTTGTGGTCGAGTACTACGCCGATATCCTGTCTCCGCCCTCCAGCCGCAGCTTCGATCTGAATCTGGTTGCCCCCTATGCGGCGCAGCAGGCATCGCTCGCGCTGCGCCAACCTTCCCGCTCCAGCGATCTGCAGACGACGCCGGCCATGGTCGCTGGCGGCATGGATGCCTTGGGCAATCCGACCTATACGCTGGAGTTGGGGACGCAGGCCGCTGGCCAGAGCACGCCGCTTCAAGTCAGCTATACCAAGGCTGATGCACAGCCGTCGGTATCGAGCGCACCGCCAGCGACAGCCGTGGTCGATGATACCAGCAGCGAGGCGACGTGGTGGCCCTGGGTAGCCGGCGTCGCTGCGGCTGTGCTGGCTGGCGCGTTGACGCTCTACCTGGTGCAGCGCAGGCGTGCGTCCGATGGGACGCGCCAGGCCCGACGGCGCGATGCCCGCAAGCAAGGGGCGTCGTCAGCCCGCCTGCCGTCTGGCGGCGCAGCGCCAGGCGTTTCTTCTACCAGGTTCTGCGTCCAGTGCGGTCAGAAGTTCGAAGGCAGCGACAAATTCTGCCGCAAGTGCGGCGCTCCCCGGCGCTAGCGCTGTTTGTGCAGTTTCAGGAGGCAGCTATGACGACATTCAAGGTCGGTGTGCTTACCAGCGGCGGCGATTCGCCCGGTATGAACGCGGCTGTGCGGGCTGTGGTGCGCGGCGGACTGAGCCGAGGCGCCGAAATCTATGGCATCTACGAGGGCTGGCAGGGAGCGGTCGATGGCGGCGAAAAGATCAAGCCGCTGGGCTGGCGCTCGGCCGGCGGCATCCTGCAGAAGGGCGGCACGATGCTGGGCACTGCCCGCTCGGCCGATTTCCGCGCCCGGGACGGCCGCAAGAAGGCCGCCTATAACCTGTACAGCCGCGGCATCACCGGGTTGGTGGTTATCGGCGGCGACGGTTCGCTGACAGGCGCGCTGACCCTGTGCGACGAATGGCAGGAGCTAATCAAAGAGTTGGCGGGCGAGGGCAAGCTGGAATTGGTGGAGGGCGAGACCGTGGCGCCGCTGCGGGTGGTGGGCCTGCCCGGCTCCATCGACAACGATCTCTACGGCACCGACATCTCTATCGGCGCCGACACGGCCTTGCAAACCATCGTGCGCGCCGTGGACCAGCTCGAATCGACGGCGGCCTCGCACCAGCGCACCTTCATCGTCGAGGTGATGGGGCGCAACTGCGGTTACCTGGCGCTGACCAGTGCGCTGGCCAGCGGCGGACACTGGGTGTTGATCCCCGAGGAGGAGATGGAGCCGCGCTGGCATCAGAAAATGGTCAAGGCCTTGCAGCAGGGGCGCGAGGCGGGGCGGCGGCATGTGACCGTGATCGTGGCCGAGGGCGCACGCCATCCCGACGGACTGCCCATCCGCGCCGAGACCATCCAGCAGATCTTGCAGAAGCAAATGAACGTGGATGCCCGCGTCACCGTGCTGGGCCACGTGCAGCGCGGCGGCGCGGCCAGCGCCTTCGATCGTATCCTGGCGACGCGGCTGGGTGTGGCGGCTATCGATGACCTGCTGGACGCGCCAGCCGCCGCGCCGCCGCGCATGATCGGCCTCGTCAACAACACCCCCACGGCCACGCCGCTGGCCGAGGTGATCAGCAAGAGCCAGGCCGTCGGCAAGGCCATCGAGGAGGGCGTTTACAGCACGGCGCTCTCCCTGCGTGGGTCGAGCTTCCACGACCAGTTGGGGCTGCTGAAGATACTGACCCAGTCGACGCCAGCCCCGGCTGATAGTTCGCTGGGCACCATCGCCATCATCACGGCCGGCGCTGACGCTCCGGGCATGAACGCGGCCGCGCGTGTGGCTGTGCGGCGGGCGTTGAACGCCGGCGCACGGGTGGTGGGCGGCATCAACGGCTTCCGCGGCATGGTGCGCGGCCAGATCGAGGAACTCAACTGGATGTCGGTCAGCAGTTGGGTGGGTCAGGGCGGCACCAAGCTGGGATCCGGCCGCTACGACTTCGATCCCGATGACTTTGCCCAGTTGGAGCGGGTCTTGCAGCAGAACGCTGTGCGCGGCATGCTGGTGCTAGGTGGGCTGAACGCCTACAAGAACGTAGCTGAGTTGGTGCGCCGGCGCAATCGCCATCCCGGTTTCAACATTCCCATCATTTGCCTGCCCACCACCATCGACAACAGTGTGCCTGCCACCGACTACGCGGTGGGGGCCGATACGGCGCTCAACAACATCATCGAGGCCGTGGACAAGATCAAGGACACGGCAGGCTCCACCCACCGCGCCTTCATCATCGAGGTCATGGGCGACGAGTGCGGCTACCTGCCGCTGATGAGCGCCCTGGCGTGTGGCGCGGAGAGGGCCTACCTGCCGGAGGACGGCATCGCCCTGGATAGCCTGGCGGATGATGTCGAAGACCTGCGCGACGGCTTCCGGTCCGGCAAGTCGCTGGGCATCTTTGTCATGGGCGAGTCCGCCTCGCGCCACTACAACACCGACGTGATCCGGCGGGTGATGCAGGAGGAGGGGCGCGACGAGTTCGAGGTGCGGGCTTGCATCCTGGGCCACGTGCAGCGCGGGGGCGCTCCCAGCCCCTTTGACCGCATCCAGGCCAGCCGCCTGGCCAACCATGCCATCATGCACCTGATAGAGCAGATTCGCGAGGACGACAACGGCGCTTACGCCATCGGTCTGCTGGGCAAGCGCATCGAACTGACGCCGCTGGACCAGGCGATGGCCCTGCTCGATCCGGCCGCCGGCCGGCCCATCAAGCAGTGGTGGTACGACCTGAGCGCCGTGCTGGAGAGGTTGTCACTGACGCCGAAGTGATCATGCATCCACGATCGCCGTCATGATCGTCGGCCGCCGGCCAACCCGCTCGTAGAAGTAGCGCCCCAGGGCCTCGCGGGCCGCTTCATCCAGCCCGCGTTTGCCCACGCGGTTGGTTTCGCGCAGCGAGCTGATCAGCCGCTCTGCCGCGCCGCTCATCAGATCGCCGGCCTCCTTTTCGTAGACAAAGCCGCGTGAGGTGATCTCAGGCGGACCATCCATCTCACGCAAGGCGTAGTTCCACTTAAAGGATACCACGACGACGCCGCTGCTGGACAGCGCCTCTCGCTCGCGCAGCACAGCCGGGCCAACGTCGCCGACGCTGGTGCCGGCCACGAAGACGTAACCGCCCGGTAGCCGCTCGCCGATCATCGCGCCGGCTTCGTCGAACTCCAGCACCGTGCCGTTTTCGATGATCAGGATGTATTCTTCAGGAATGCCCATCTCGCGTGCCAGACGAGCGTGGGCGGTCAGGTGGCGCAGCTCCCCATGGACAGGGATGAAGTACTCCGGCTTGGTCAGCGACAGCAACAGCTTCATCTCCTCCTGGCTGGCGTGGCCGCTGACGTGGACGTTGGCCAGCGGCGGGTAGATCACATCGGCCCCGCGGCGGATCAGCCGGTTGATCATGGCCGAGACCACCTGCTCGTTGCCGGGTATGGGATGCGAGCTGAGCACAACGGTGTCGCCAGGCACGATCTCCAGCTCGCGATGGCGGCCGGTGGCGATGCGAGCCAGGGCGGCCTCAGGCTGGCCCTGCGCGCCGGTGGTGATGATGACCAGCTTGTCTGCCGTCACGCCGCCGACCTTGTCCAGATCGATCAGCACGCCGCGCGGAACTTCCAGGTAGCCCAGCTTGCGGGCGACCTTGACGTATTGGTGCATGCTGTAGCCGGCCAACGCCACCTTGCGCTTGTAGCGGTGCGCCATGTCGAGGATCAGTTGGATGCGGCTGAGCAGCGAGGCAAAGGTGGAGACGATGATGCGGCCCTGCGCATTGCGGAAGATCACGTCGAAGGCGGTACTGACTGTGGACTCGGTGGGGGTCCAGCCGGGTCGCTCCGCGCCGGTGGAGTCGGCCAACAGCACCATGACTCCTTCCTTGCCCAGCTCGGCCAGCCGTCCAAAGTCCGGCCCCAGGCCCTGCACCGGGGTGTAGTCGAACTTGAAGTCGCCCGTGTGCAGGACGATGCCGATAGGGGTGCGGATAGCTACCGCTACGCCGTCGGGGATGGAGTGGGTGACGGCGATGAACTCCAGGTCGAAGGGGCCGACGGGGAAGGTCTCCCCCTCATCCACAGTGATCTGAGGGCATTGTTTGTAGAGGTCGGCCTCCTTGAGCTTGCCCTCCACCAGCCCCTGCACCATACGCGTGCCGAAGATCGGGGTGTTCAGGTTCAAGTCGCGGATCAGGTAGGGCAGGGCGCCGATGTGATCTTCGTGGCCGTGGGTGATGACAATACCGGCGATACGTTCGGCCTTGTCCCGCAGGTAGCCCCAGTCGGGCAGCACCAGGTCCACGCCCAGCATGTCGTTGGCCGGGAACATGACGCCAACGTCGATGATCAGGATGTCGCGGCCGTATTCGAACAAGGTCATGTTCTTGCCGATTTCCCCCAGGCCGCCCAAGGGAATGATGCGTAAGCTATCAGTCATAACTCATCTTTCGTGGAAACCTTGTTCCATAAACTGAATTTGGTGCTATACTCGGTTGCATGACCGAGAACCTATAACTAAGCCACTGCTCTTCGTCCGCCATTGCCTCTAATCTCTGCCAATCAGTTTCCAAGTGCTTGCATAGTTTCTGTCCCATTCGAATCGCATATCATCTCTACACCGCCAGTCTTAGCACGATTTTAGCACAGGA
>JBFYTD010000130.1:0-10006 GCA_041300885.1 Anaerolineae bacterium
TAGATCTGGCCGTCGGTGATGGAGATCACGTTGGTGGGGATGTAGGCCGACACGTCGTTGGCCTGGGTCTCGATCACCGGCAGGGCGGTCAGGCTGCCGCCGCCGTGCTCCGGCGCCAGCTTGGCCGCGCGCTCCAGCAGACGACTGTGCAGATAGAACACGTCGCCGGGATAGGCCTCGCGGCCGGGCGGGCGGCGCATCAACAAGGAGACCTGGCGGTAGGCCTGGGCGTGCTTGCTGAGGTCGTCGTAGACGATCAGCGCGTCCTTGCCCTGCTCCATGAATTCTTCACCCATGGCGCAGCCGGAGTAAGGGGCGATGTACTGCAAGGCGGCCGGCTCTGATGCCGTCGCTGCCACCACGATGGTGTGCTCCATCGCGCCATATTGCTCCAGAATGCCCACCACCTGAGCGACCTGAGCCCGCTTCTGGCCGACGGCCACGTAGATGCAGATCAGGTCCTTGCCCTTCTGGTTGATGATGGTGTCGATGGCAATCGCGGTCTTGCCGGTCTGGCGGTCGCCGATGATCAGCTCGCGCTGGCCGCGGCCGATGGGAATCATCGAGTCCACAGCCTTGATGCCAGTCTGAACGGGTGTGTCCACCGACTTGCGCACGACCACGTTGGGCGCAATGCGCTCCACCGGCCGGAACTTGCTGCTATCGATCGGCCCCTTGCCGTCGATCGGCTGGCCGAGGGCGTTGACCACGCGGCCCACCATGGCATCACCCACGGGCACCGACACGATGCGGCCGGTGCTGCGCACCAGGTCGCCCTCGGAGATGTCGCTGTACTCGCCCATGATGATGATGCCGACAGAGTCTTCGGTGAGGTTGAAGACAATGCCTGGCGTGCCGTTCGAGAACTCGACGATCTCGCTGGCGGCGGCGTTGGCCAGACCAGCGACGCGGGCGATGCCGTCGCCGACCTCGGCCACTGTACCCACGTCAACCATGCGCTGCGGCGCCTGGAAGCTTTCTATTTGCTGGCGAATCAGATTCGCCAGGTTTTCGGAGCTTAGTGCCATCTAGGGTCCTCCACAGACCTGCCACTGGGCGGGCGCGCCAGCGTTGCTGGTAGGCCTACCGGCTTGTGACGCCCAGGCTCTGGCGCAGGGCAGCCAGGCGGCTGGAGACGCTGTCGTCCAACAGCTTGTCACCGACACGGATCACCAGACCACCGAGGATCGACGGATCGACGTTGAACTTGAACTCCAGGCCTGCGCCAAACCGCTCCAGAAGACGCTGCTGGATGCCCGATCGTTCCTCGGACGTCAATTCCACCGCGCTGGTGATCTCGGCGATCGTCGACTGCGGCCCGCCGCCAACCGACGCCATCTGGCGCAACTGGCTGACGACGTCGCCGAGCAAGGCCATGTCGCCGTTGGCCAGCATACCGAACAGGAAGTTGCGAATCGGTTTTGCGATGCCTTCTGGCAGCACAGCCACGAGCTTCGCCTGCCTGGCCTCGAAGCCTTGGGTCTCGTCGGTCAGGCTCTGCAAAAGCCCAGGGCTGCGGTCGAGCGTAGTCGCAACGTGCTGCAAGCCCTTCAACCAGTCCTCGAAGGCGACCTCGAAGACGGCCCTGGCGTAGGTCTGTGCTTCGCTGCTCCCTTGCTTTGCGCGGGACGTTGCAGTTGCGCTCACGTTAGTTCCTCGCTTTGCCGTTGGCGGCCAGGAACTCGTTGACGAAGGCCCGCTGGCTGTCGCGGCTGCTCAGCTCACGGCCCAGCACCTTCTCGGCGGCCAGCATGGCCAGCTCAGCGATCTGGTCCTGCGCCTCGGCGATGATGCGATCCCGTTCCCGGACTGCTTCGCCGCGGGCATCGTCCATGATCTTCTGGGCGTCCTGCCGCGCGCTGCCTTCGATCTCGGCCGCAAGGGTCTCGCCGCGCTTGGAAGCCGCCGCGATACGATCCAGAGCCTCACGCCGTTCTGCGTCTAGCTGCGATTGAAGCTGGGCGCGCTCGGCTTCCGCCTCTCGTCTTGCCATCTCTGCCGCCTGCAGCCCGTCGGCAATGCGCTGCTTGCGCGTCTCCAGCATGTTGACCATGGGCTTCAAGAGAAAGCGCCGCAGCAAGATCAACAAGACGAAGAAGTTGAAGATCTGCGCTATCAGGAATGGGCCGTTGATTCCCAGGCTACTTAGTGCGTCCAATCTGGCACCTCCTTCTTGCCTGATAGGTGGGATTGTCCTTCATAGGACAAGATCACCCACTGAGGCCGGGAGCGCCTACGAAGAGGAGCAACAGCGCCACAACCAGCGCGTAGATCGCAATAGCCTCTGCGAAGACGATGCCCAAGATCATGTTAGTGCGGATCTCGCCAGCGGCCTCGGGATTACGGCCGATAGCCTCCATCGCGCCTGCCACCAACAAACCGACGCCGATGCCAGGGCCAATGGCGCCTAAGCCGATGGCCAACGCGGGAGCGAGGATTTCTACCATGCTGAATGTCCTCCTTGGGATGATGCTGTGCGCTGGATGTTAGATTGCAGCGCAGTGGTGATGTAACTCGTAACTCGTAACTCGTAAGGCATGATGTGCGCCGGCGGTTCCGGGTTACGTGTTACGCATTACGAGTTACGCATTAGTACAGCCAAAACACGGGTCTTAATGGTGATCGTGATCTGGCCCGTGGCCGACCGTGGCCATGGACATGAAGATCAGGGTCAGGATGGCGAAGACGAAGGCTTGCATGAAGCCCACGAACAGCTCCAACCCGTAGAAAGGCAGCGGCACGAAGAAGGGAACCAGGAACGACATGACGAAGAGCAGCACTGCGCCGGCAAAGATGTTGCCGAAAAGACGGAAGGTGAAGGAGACGATCTTGGCGAATTCGCTGATCAGCTCCAGCAGGCCAACAAAGAGGTCGATGACCTTCATGCCGGTCATCGCGGGCATGAAGAACTTGCGGAAATAGCTGCCGCCCAGCATCTGCACGCCGATGATCTGCGTCCACACCACCGAGATCAGCGCGATAGCCAGCGGCACGTTGAGGTCGGTGGCCGCGGGGCGCACAAAGGGAGCGACCACATAGTAGCCCAGCTCGCTCTCGTGGTGGGCGCCCTCTTCACCGCCATGCGCCTCAGCCTCTTTCTTCGCGGCATCAAGCGCAGCTTTTTCCTCGGCTGTCAGGGTATACATGCCTTGAGCGCGGCTCAGGGAGCGGATGCCCAGGGGCAGTTCCACTGTCCGGTAGCCCGTGGTGATCCCCGCGACTTGGTAGGCATACTCCAACGGCTCCAGCTTGCCGATGCTGTCCACCCCGGGCACCAGGCTCATCCAGTTGGCCACCAGAAGGAACATCAGGATGGTCATGAAGATGGGGAAGAGCTTCTTGGCCATTGCCTTGCCGGCGATGTCCTCGTTGAGGTTATGGAAGATCTCGACAAACCACTCGAGCAAGTTCTGCAAGCCGGTGGGGATGTCCTTCATCTTGCGCGTGGCAACGATCGCCAGCACGACGAGGACGATGTCGGCGATGATCGTGGCAATGATCGTATTGGTGACGGTGAAGGGACCGAGCTTGAAAATCGCTTCCGCAGGCAGGACAATCGCGGGGAGGGGAACTTTGAGGACAACGGCGCTGCCGATCATCAGGACCAGCACGCCGATGATGAGGGCTAAGTTGCGCGGCGCTAGTAGTTTTCGCACGTCTTTGTGTCCTCCTGAGGGATGGTAGGCATTCGTAGGATTTGAGCTGTGCGACAGGCATTAACTGGCCAAGTGCCTGTCTGGACGAACAGCGCAATTATAACGCCTTGTGACAAAACTGCCAAATGGCGGGGGGGAGTTGGTTGGGAGAGGGAGGAAAGGGAAAGGAAGGAAAGAAGGGGGGGAAAGCGCAAGTAGGGCCAGCAGCACGCCGGCCGCAGGCATGGAGCCAGCCGCCGGGCTGGCGGAGATGCCGCTCAACGTCACACCGGTCGGCGCCTGCACCGTGGCGCTCACCGGCCCGTGCAGCGTCGTCGTCCCGCTCAAGCTGACGTCCTCCAGCCAGTACCAGTAGGTCTGGCTGGGCTCTACGTCGCCGTCGAAGTAGCTGTAAAAGGCGCCTTGCGTGCTGCCCGGCGCCTGGCTGGGCACATAGGACAGCAGATGCGCCGGCTCTGGCTGGGCGCTGGCCGAGCCGGTCCGATACAGGTTGAAGCCGGCGTTGTCGATCTCGCTGACCGTCTGCCAGGTGACCAGCACACCCGCGCCATCGGGCTGGGCGTCGAAGGCAGCAAGAGTCACCGCCGTGGGAATGAACTCCCAGCGGTAGTCCTCGACTTCGCCATCGTAGGCCACGCCCGTGGGCAGGGCGCCGCTGCCCAGCAGCATCTGCGGCGTGCTGTACAGGCGGAAACGCGCGTAGTAGATGTCCTGCAACAGGTTGACGCCATCAGGGATGTCGAAGGTCAGGGTCTGGGTCGTGCCCACCGGTACCGGCGCGTCGAACAGGATCTGCTCGGCTGCGTCCATCCGGCCATTCTGGTTCCAGTCGATCCAGGCGTTGACGTAGCCGGTCTCGACGCCAGCAGACCCGATGGCCGTCACCCGGACTTCGATTGCGCCGCCAGCCGGGCCGATGATCCAGGGCAGGTTGGTGCGCACAACGCCGTCATCGGCATCCAGCCCGCAGACGGGACAGGGCTGGCCATCCATTTCTGCTGTGAGTGCCTCGCCCAACTGGATGTCTCTGACCACGTGGCGAGCGCCGTCGTCAGGCAGCAGCATGGTGGGATAGTAAGTAGCGTAGGGCGTCCCTAGGGTATTCGAGTCCGGCAGGTCGCCAAAGTCCACCCACACATTGCCGAAGTCCAACTCGTGGTAGGAGGCTGGTTCCGGGCTGAGGAGCTCGAAAAGCGGCTCGAAGTCCGGCCCTTCGCCCCACTGGGCGCCGTTGTACTGGATGCGGTACATGCCGCCGTTGGTGTCGGGATAGGTCTGGATCCAGTCTCGATCCGCCGGATTGACCTCTTCCACGTCGTACAGCCCGGGCGGCAGATCGGCCGGGAAGAACCACTTGCCGGCATCAGGGTCGCCAGTTCGGGTCGAGACCATAGTCACATCGGCAGGATCCGCAACGCTGGTGATGCGAATGGGCCAGTTGGGCTTGAGTGGGTCACCGGCGTCTTCCTGCCCGTTCCAGTTCAGATCGACGAACTTGCCGCCGCCCTCCAGCTTCTTGTTGTAAAAGGTGCAGCGCACCTCGCGGTTTTCGGTCAACCCGATGGCGCTGGGCTGGAAGGTGGTCAGGCCGTTGGTGCAGACCACGTTGGTCTGCACCCAGCCCTCGGGCACAGTCTCGGCGACGGCGTAGGTTTGCCGCGCCAGCAAGCCGCTGATGAAGGGGGTCTCGGCGTCGGTCAGGTCAAAGGCAACGTTGACGTCCGGCCCGGTCAGGGTGAACCCGAAGAGCGTCGGGTCGTTGGGGGGATCGGTGACCTTGTCCACGACGATCTTGCGGATCACCAGGGTCGGGATCGGCACGTCCTCGCAGTTGCACTTGGACTTGGTGTTGGGATACGCCTGGGAGACGTCCGTGCAGATGGGAGTCTGGTTCTTCTGGTTGTCCCAGCTCACGCAGGTGCTGACGTCGTCGACCACCCCGTCGTCGTCATTGTCCACGCACAGGACGTCGATCTGCTCGGTGAGGTAGGAGTTCATCACCCCCTGTTCCACGTCGCCGCAGGTGTCGCCGCCCACCTCAGCATCGAAGAAGGGGCTATATCTGATCTCACCGAGAGGCGTCGCTATAGAGCTGAGCGGCGGCGGTAGGTAGCCGTGATAGCAACTGGCCCCGCCCGGCAGGCGCGAGGGAAGCTGGGCGCTGCCGCCGTCCAAGCCGATGAAGAAGCCGATGTCGTAGCGCTCATTGGCCCCGGCTACGGCGTTCACCTCGAAAACGAAGCGGCCCGTATCGCCCGGATGGCCGCAGGTATCGATGGTTTGATGTACAGCGAGGGACGCAACTCTGACGTCTTCAGCAGTGCAGACGGAGTCAGACTGGAAGTTATCCACGCAGCCGCACCAGGGGTTATCGGATGGACAGGAATACTGCGCCTGTGCGCTGCTGGCCAGAGCTACTAACGCAAAAAGTGCGACGACTGAGGCCAGTAGCAGGGGCCTCAACCAGATCGCGGCAGATGCTTGCCCTTTCATGTTACACCTCCAAACGTTGCGATAGCCTGCCAAGAGATGCCTGAACGCCTGTCGCACAATGGCACGACTTGTCCCAATCAAGCCCCAATCTGATCTACTCACCGCCACCCAGCCATGCCCCTTGGCTCAACCCGCGTTCAATGCTCGCTGCTGTCATCCGACCAGTACACCCCAAAGCGTGGTCGAAAGTG
Organism: Anaerolineae bacterium; assembly: GCA_041300885.1. GTDB lineage: Bacteria > Chloroflexota > Anaerolineae > JAAEKA01 > JAAEKA01 > JAAEKA01. Next base: position 6,341 of record JBFYTD010000130.1, read on the forward strand.
GGGTAAAACGGTGTTGCAAATGCGCTGTGGTCAGGCCATCCGTGCCAGCCTGCACCCCATATCTCGGTCGCGCCATGCATTGGAAGGGACAGTCATAGTACCTTAGTACTATTTATAACCAAGATACCACTATATTCAGCGCTTGTCAAGACTGTATGTGAAATCTCCATCAAACAGAACGCCTAGGTTAGACATCATTGCCATCGTGCAGGGAATTTCCAAATCGCTGCCTGGCTGGCGCTTTCTCCCTGCGGCAAGGTCTTGGGCTGGGTGATTTGACAATGCCTCCGCAACCGGGTATAGTGCCAAGCGTGCCTCCCCTCACTGGGTGGATCGCGCCGGTCATCGTCCGAAGCCCCTGGTGGGTCTCTCGATTGACCGGCGCCACGTGCAGGCGCTTGCCCTGCCAGGGACAGAGACGTCGTCCGTTGATGGTGAGCGGCAGTTATGGATGGTGGAGCACTTGCTGACAGCGATTGCTCTAGCGGGACCACAGCTTCGGTATCCAGGCATGGGCGGACGGCGCGTGCCAGACAGCAGCCGCAACGGTTCCACCTTGCCCTGCACGATGCCGGTGTTTCGGCCTCTTCATCCGACCAGATTTCAGTCATGCCGACAAAGCTAACCCAGACCAACCTCTTACGCAGGCCGGCTCGGCCTTCCGCCCCCGCCGGACAAATGCGCGCTGGCGGCGGCCTGGCGTCGAACCTCAAACTCTACATGGATCGGCAGGCCGCAAGCCCCTGGCGCTACGCCTGGGAGCAAACGGTTATGGCCGCGGCCGGCTGGGTGCCTTCGGTGGCGGGCGTCGCCCTGCGCGCGATTGCCTATAAATCCATTCTGCACATGGATGGGGTTGCCGCGATCGAAGCCGGCGTCCGTGTGCGCTTCGCCGGCAACATCCACTTGGGCGAGGGAGCCTATATCGACGAGGCGGTCTATCTGCACGCTACACCCGGCGGCATCGAGATCGGCGCCGGCAGCTTCATCATGCACGGCGCCATCCTGCACGTCTACAACTTTCGCGACCTGCCCCACGCCTTCATCAGAATCGGCCGCGACAGCCTGATCGGCGAGTACAACGTGCTGCGCGGCCAGGGCGGCATCACCATCGGCGACCGGGTCTACACCGCGCCGCTGGCCCAGCTCCTGGCGGTCAACCACGTCTACGACGACCCGACGCGGCCGATGGTGGAGCAGGGCATCACGGCCCAGGGCATCGTGGTCGAGGACGACGTCTGGATCGGCGCCGGCGCAATCATCACCGACGGCGTGCGCATCGGCCGCGGCGCAGTGGTGGCGGCCGGTGCGGTCGTCACCAGCGACGTGCCCGCGCACACGGTGGTGGGCGGCGTGCCGGCGCGGGTGTTGAAGAAGATCGGGTGATTGGTGCTAGAGAGCCGAGCAGAAACCGGGCTGGCGAAAAGAAACCGGGTTTTTTCCGAAAAAACCCGGTTTCTAGGCGAATAGGCGAACGGTTTCCCGGCGAACAAGCGCAAGAGAGGAAGCTATGACGACGCTTTCGGTGGTAATACCGGCTTTGAACGAAGAGGATAGCATCGCAGCCATCATGCAGCGGGTGCTGGCGGTGGCGCCGGCCTTGCAGGAGGTGGGCGTGGCGCGGCTGGAGCTGATCGTGGTAGACGACGGCTCGACGGACGGCACGGCGGCGATTGTCAACAGCACGCCGGGCGCGACGCTGGTTCAGCATCCGGTCAACAAGGGCTACGGCGCGGCGCTGAAGACTGGCTTTCGCGCGGCCCAGGGCGAGCTGCTGGCCTTCCTGGACGCGGACGGCACCTACCCGCCCGAGTATTTCCCCAAGCTGTGCGACACGCTGCTGCGCAACGGCTACGACATCGTGGTGGGATCGCGCATGGCCGGGGCCGAGAGCGAGATGCCGCTGACCCGGCGTATCGGCAACACCGTGTTCGCCGGCATGATCAGCCTGCTCAGCCGCCAGCGCATCACCGACAGCGCCAGCGGCATGCGAGTCTTCCGCCGCGAGGCGCTGGAGAAGCTCTATCCCTTGCCCGATGGGCTGAACTTTACACCGATCATGAGCACCCGTGCGCTGCACGAGGACCTGCGCATGACCGAGGTGGCCATCCCCTACAGCGAGCGCGTCGGCCGCAGCAAGTTGAGTGTGGTGCGCGACGGCACGCGCTACGTGCAGACCATCACCTGGACCGCGCTGAACTATAACCCGGTGCGTATCCTGGGCGGGCTGGCGCTGCTGCTGCTGGGGCTGGCCGGAATGATCGCCCTGGCCACGCTGGCGGCCCGGCTGGCCGGCAACACCGAGATCGGCCCGCTGGGCGGCTTTGCGCTCTTTGCCATGCTGGTGCTGGCTGTTACCGGGGTCAGCCTCTTCAACCTGGGCGCGACCTTCAACTACCTGGTGGCGCTGTTCCACCAGCGGCCGGTGAAGCAGGGGCTGTTCGGCAAGCCGATCTTCGACCCGCCGCTGGACCGCCACTTCTGGTGGATGGGGCTGGCCGGCATGGCCGTGGGCCTGGGCCTGGGGCTGCTCAGCCTGGTGTTGGCCCTGAGCGGCTGGCCGGCCAGCCGCATGTGGTTCTACTACCTGCTCAGCGCGATGGCCTTCCTGGTGGGCCTGCAGTTCCTGATCTCCTGGATTCTGATGCGCGTGCTGGAGGAACTGAGCCAACGGGACGCGCTGGCGGCGACGGATTTGGGACGGTAGATTGGTGGAATGGTAGATTGGTGGTTGGTAGATTGGTAGACTGGTAGATTGGTAGACTGGTGGGCGCACGACCAATGTACCAATCTACCAATCTACCAATCTACCCACGGAGAATGACTAATGAACGAGACAAACGGCACTGGACGAACTGGACTGGACGAACAACTGAAGCGCAACCTGGGGACGCGACGCGTGCCGGCTTTGCGGGCGTCGAATTTCCCGGACGCGGGCGCGGCCGTGCAGACGCTGACCTCGTCGACGCGGCCGGCCGGCAGCGTGGACGTGCTGCTGGTCAACCCGCCCTCGCCCGACGGCGGCATCTGGATCCGCAGCCAGCACCGGGTGGGCCGGCGCAGCCGCGAGAACATGATCTGGCCCCAGGTCAGCCTGGCCCAGTTGGCCAGCCTGCTGGCGCCCGACTACACGGTGGAGATCGTGGACGCCATCGCCACCCGCATGACCTGGCCCGAGTTCGAGCGCATCCTGGACGAGCGGCGGCCCCGCTACTACCTGACCCAGGTGACCGCGCCCACCCTGCGCAACGACATGTATGGCGTCTTCCTGGCCAAGTGCCTGGGCGCGCAGACGATGGCCTTCGGCACCCACGTCACCCCCATGACGCTGGAGACCCTGCGCCCCTTCCCGGCGCTGGACTTCGTGCTGAGGGGCGAGCCCGAGGCCACCCTGCGCGAGCTGCTGGACCATTTCGAGGGCAAGACGCCGTCGGACCCACGCGTCGCCAAGCTGGTGGCGGACACGAAACTGGGGCAGCCGGGACGGAAGGGGAGCGGGGAGCGGGGAGCGGGGAGCGGGGAGCAGTTAACGGGGAGCGGGGAGCGGGGACCCGGGCTCGCCGGTTCCGAGGATAGGCGAGCGGGGAGCGGCGCAGAGGAGAGCGCTCCGGCATTAACCCTTACCCGTTCACCATTACCCATTACCCATTTCCTCTCCCCCTTCGC
>JBFYTD010000131.1:0-6247 GCA_041300885.1 Anaerolineae bacterium
TTGACCTTGACGCCAACGCGCAGGTAATCCTGGTTGAAGGGATAGGTGGTCTCCTCGGTCAGCCCAAAGGGGAAGTCGCCGCCGGCCGGCGGCGGAGCAACGGCCGCAACCTCGGCTGTCGCTGTCGCCTCTGGGGTGGGAGTCGGCAGGTCGGCGGCCAGGGCGACGGTCTCCAGCGGCCCTTCGGCAGCTACGACCTCGGCCGCCAGCCAGCCGGTTTGGCCCTCGAAGCAGCAGATTTGCCACCATTGGCCGTCCGGGTCGCGGCCGACGATCGCCAGCCGTTGTCCTTGTAACACCTGGCCCAGCACCGGGAAGTTTGGCCCGGGGCCGCTGCGCACGTTGACGCGCGGATTGCTGATCACCACCTCTGGCTTGGGCTCGGGGGTGGCCGTGGGCGGTTCAGGAGTAGGCGTCGGCGGTTCAGGAGTAGGCGTCGGCGGTTCGGGCGTGGCTGTGGGCGGCTCCAGGGTAGCTGTCGGCAGCTCGACCTGAGCCAGCGCCTGCTCAGCCGTAGGCGTTTCAGCCTGGGTCGCGCTCTCTGGCGGCGCTGCCGCTTCAGAGGCAGTCTGGGGCGCGGCAGTGGGTACAGCGGTCGGTGTAAATGTAGGCCGCAGTGCAAGCTGGGGCCGGGGTGTCGGGGTGGGGTACTCGACCAACGAGTTGACCAGCGCACAACCGGGCATCAATAGCAACACGGCCAGCGCAACGAGTACAGGGAGCTTAGGGTTCCGCAAACGGCACGACCTCCTCGCACCAGGGGGTGGAGAAAAATGGACTGCCCATCTGGCAGAGGGTGAAGTATAGCACAGGAAGGGCTAACGGCGTAATCTACCGGCCAACGGCGTTAGCGCGTGTCGAAGTAGCTGACGTAGACCTCCTGGCCGCCTCGGGTCTCGAAGGTCACAGGTATCGAAAGCTCCATGCCGTTGGCGTCGGTGACGATGATTGTCCACTGAGCGTCGCCTGCGTCGGGCAAGTACTCATACTTCAGGTTGTACTCGCGACGGTTGCCTATTGGCTCACCCAGGACGGTGGGGGCAGAGAACTGGAAGAAGCCGCTGGTCAGGCCCGGTTGGCTCACGTCCGAACCATTGCGCAGCACCTTGAGGCGCAGGTTAGCGATCGGCGCGGTGAGCGGGGGCTGGCCAACAAAAGTCTTGAGCCAGATGGTCAGCCAGGAGTTCGTGGTCGCCCACAACTCCGGCCCCTCGGCCAATTGCACCGGCCGGAAGGGGCCAGGCGTAGGCGACGGCACGGGCGTGTCCACAGGCGTGGCCGTGGGGAAGGGCGTGGGGGGCAGGTCAGGTGGGAAGATGATCGGTACGCTATCGGCTGGGCCGCCGGGCGCGGTGAGCTGCGTGGTGATCCAGACCTGCTGGCCGTTGACGCAGCAGATTTGCCACCAGGTGAAGGCCTCGTTGCGGCCGATGATGTCGTAGCGCTCGTCCTGACGCACCTGGCCCACGATGGGATAGGCCACGCTGGGGCCACTGCGCACGTTGACGATGGGCGCGGCAACCAGCACATAGGGCGCTGGAACCGGCGTTGGCGTGTCCACCGGCGTCGGCAGCGGCGTCCAGGTGGGCGTGGCGGTGGGGGTGTAGTAGGGCGTCGGGGTGGACGTCAGCGTAGGGAAGGCTATAGCAATGCCCGCCTGCACCGTCAGTGTGGCGACCTCGGCCGGCGACAGCGCCCCCACCGGCGAGGGCGTCCAGGTGGGCAGCGGCGGCGCCAGCGTCGGCCTGGGGGTAGGTGTCGGCTCACCCACTAGCATCTGGCCCAACGAGCAGCCGAGGCTGGTGGCAAGCAACAGGATCATCAGTGCCGCCAACCGTAGACGGCTGACGCTGCGGGGAGCGTGACTCATGGATGTTCTTCTGAAAACAATCAGCAGGGCGTCGCTGGCAGTATCGGCTGGCGAGACGCGCCAGATCAGTTTTGGCCGTGAAGCATGATGGGATGTGTTGAGCCGAAGACGACAGAGAGCGTGGGCAAGTTCCATCCCTATCTGGTTCGCCACGCTGCCTTTCGGACACGCAGTATAGCATAGGCGGCGCGGCTTTCAAAATGACTGCCGTGGCGCCGGGCGCTTGGCGGCGTTTCAGATCGTTGCGCCAGGCCGGAACACTGGACGGAGTGGCGGCCCAGCCTCTGGCGCCGGAGCGAGCGCCAGAATGGCGGCTGGAACTTGCCGTTTCAGCGCTTTTGGTGTATGATCTGCGACGTGCTACAAGCGCCGCCTGTTCGCCGGCGGCTGATGTTTTTTTAGGAGTAGAGCAAAACCCATGGAAGTATTGCTGAAACAAGACGTTAAGGGCGTCGGTCATGCCGGCGACATCAAAAAGGTAGCCAGCGGCTACGCTCGCAATTTCCTGATCCCTCAGGGTCTGGCGATGCCCGCCAACAAGGGCGCTGCCAAGCAGGCGGAGCAGATCAAGTCCGCGGCCGGGCGTAAACATGACCGAGAGCGCGCTTCGGCCATGTCATTGGCCGCACGCATCAACGCACTGAGCCTTACCTTTCACGCCCGTGCGGCTGACACCGGCCGGCTCTTCGGCTCGATCACGGCCTCCGATATTGCCGAGGGCATCGAGCAAAAGCTGGGTGTGGAGATCAGCAAGCGCCAGATCGATCTGGATCACCCGCTGCGCGATCTGGGCAGCCACCAAGTGCCTGTCCATCTGTTGAGCGACGTCGTTCCCCAGGTCACCGTGCTCATCGAGCGCGAGGGCGAGGCTGAGCCGGCTGCCGTCGAATAGTCTCCGACATTGCATCACCAATGACCCCGCTCGCTCTGGGCGGGGTTTTTGATTCCATGCTTCCCTTGCTCGGGCCGGTCTGTGCGCAGCCACCGTGCCCGCTCTGGGGGTCAGGAGACCGGCCACAGCGGATGGGATGGATCAGGGCAACGGCACGTCCAGCACCGCCAGATTCTCGAAGCCGCCCTCTGGCAGCCTGCGATAGATCACCACCTGCACGCCGTCGGGGGCTGGGTCGGCTGGCAGTGTGAAGAAGTAGTCGTCGGCCACGACCTCGCCAGGCTGCCAGCGGCTGGTTGGATAGACGCCGTGTACGGGATGCACCAGGTCTTGCTGGACGATGCCGCCGGCCGCCTGCGCCAGCGGCTGGCCGCCCAACGTGGGCCGCAGCGACACGCTCCAGTCGCGGGCGATCGCCTCGTCGGCGCGCCAGTAGAGGCGCACCGGCCAGGGCTGGCCTGGCTGCGGCTGCGGCGCGTCTATTCCCAGCAGCGACAGGCCATCACCGGCCGGCAGGTTCAGCGGGGCAGCGCCAGCCGGCAGCGTCCTCGCCGGTGTCGTGGCGATTCGGATTAGCATCTGGCCGGCCGAGGAAAGGTGGGCCGCGGGGTCGATCTCCAGCCCGACCAGCGGCGCAGCGCTGTTGGTGACGTATAAGTGCCGATCGCCGCTGGCCAGCAGGGCGCGCGCTTCCTCGCTGCTGACGGCCGCAATGTCGGGCCGCTGGCCCCAGATGTCGGTCAGGTAGCGGAGGCTGAGAGTCTCGTCCAGCACGCCAAAGACGGCTGCGTTTGGGGCTGGGGTGTCGGCCAAGATCGACTGGCCCGGCAGCAGCGCAGTGTCATCCAGGCGGTCGCGCAGGTTGGTGTGGGGCCAGCTCCGCTCGAAGCGCACAGCTACCAACGCCAGCAGCCCGATCACCAGCAGGGCCGGCAGCGCCGTGCGTTGGCCGGCCGGCCGGTCTCTTGCAGCCGCTCGCTGCCACAGCGCCTGCACGGCCACCGCGAAGCTGGCGATGAGCAGCGGGTAGGCTGGCATGATCACCTGATACCAGTTGCCCTGGCGGTCGACGAAGGCCAGCAGGGCGTAGAGCAGCAGCGTGGATCCCAGCAAGATGCGGCGGCGTTGGCCCAGCAGCGCCAGCCCCACCAGTCCGCCCACCAGCACCACCCAGGTCAACTCCTGCCAGATCTGGCTGGGGAAGCTGGCAGTCCACAGCGGCCGCAGTGACCAGGTCAGCTCGTCGCGGCCCTGGCCTGTGCTGACGAAATCAAGAAACCACGCCATTGTGCTGGGCCAGGGACCGGCGCCGCGCCACTGGGGGTGCTGCGCGCCGCGCAGGTAGATGAAGGCGTAGCTGAGCAGCGGCAGCAGCGCCAGCGCCACGCTTCCAGCCACCAGCCTGCCGCGGCGCAGAAAGGCCGGCCGTCGGCTAAGGATGAACCAGAGCAGCGGCGGCACAATGACGGCCACCGTTACCATGTGGGCCAGGCTCAACCCAGACAGAAACGCCAGCGCCAGCATGTAGCCATCGCCCGCCGGCTGGGCGTCGTTGCTTTGATCGGCGCGGTCTTGGGCCGCGTCCCAGCGCAGTGCCAGCACGACGATGGCCAGGGTCTGGGCTACGGCCGATGTGTACTGTTCGCTGCTAACCGCGTAGTACCAGAAGATGTAGCTCCCGGCATAGAACGCGCCCAGCAGGAACGCAAGGATCCAGTTGGCGGTGAGCTGGAGAATTAGGCAGTACAGCAGCCACAGCGCCAGCAGCGCCCACAGCGTCGAATAGGCCGAGAGGATAGCCGTAGGGTTGGCAGCGTCGCCCAGCAGGCTGCGCAGGCCGTGAAACCACAGCCAGCCGCCCATAGTGTAGAGGGGATAGCCGGGCGCGTTGCTGGGGCGGCCCTGCACCTGCGCATACTGGTGGGTGATCAGGTCGCCGCCGGCCAGCTCGCCGGGCCGCAGGCCGTTGTCGAGGGTGGCCAGATAGAGGAGCGTTGCCGCCAGCACCAGCACAATGCCGGCCCAGCGCGCCAGGCGTCGATGGTTCATCATTCGGTGACCGCTATGGCCGGTCTCCTGACCGAGCCACGCCTATCTACCGCTGTGGCCGGTCTGCTGACCAAGCCACGCCTATCTACCGCTTTGGCCGGTCTGCTGACCGAGCCATGCCTATCTACTGCTGTGGCCGGTCTCCTGACCGAGCCTCCGGGTGGTGTGTGACTTATAGCTGAGCCTGGGGTGATTGTCAAAACGGCGCGGCTGCACGTTTGCCGCGCGGCCCGTCGGCGGGTATAATCCAGCCTCGGATTGCATGTTGACGTGACGAATAAACGAGGTTTACGTGCTTATGGCAACCAACGGACATAACGGCGCCGGCCGGATACCGAAGATCGGCATCCCCTGCGCGCGCGATAAGTCGCAGCGCTACTATGGACTGCCGATTTTCATTCAAAACACCACCTACCTGCGAGCCATCACTGATGCCGGGGCCGCGCCGATCATCATCCCGTTGCAGCTCGATGAGGACACGCTGCGGGTGATCTACGACACCGTGGACGGCGTCTTTTTGCCCGGCGGCGAGGACATGGACCCGGAACAGTACGGTGAGCAGCACCACGAAATGTTGGGCGCCACGGATCCGGAGCGAGACCGCACGGAGATGCTGCTGGGCCGCTGGGCGCTGGAGGACAACAAGCCGTTGCTGGCTATCTGTCGCGGTATCCAGATGTTGAACGTCATCCAGGGCGGCTCGCTGTACCAGGACATCCGCGCGCTGCGCGATGGCTCGGAGAAGCACGACTACTTCCCGCCCCAGTTCGAGCGGGTGCGCATCAGCCACGAGGTGCATTTCGAGCCGGATAGCCGGCTGGCGCGCATTTATGGCCCGACCACCATGGTCAACAGCATGCACCATCAGGCGCTCAAGTCGCTGGGCGCGGGCTGCCAGCCCATCGCCTGGGCCCCCGACGGCGTGGTGGAGGCCATCGAGGTGGCCGGCCATCCCTTTGCGCTGGGCGTGCAGTGGCACCCGGAGGAACTGGCGACGCATCTGCAAGATTCATCCAGCCGCCGCCTGTTCGCCGACTTCGTCGACCAGTGCCGGCAGCATGGGGCGGATAACTCTGCCTGACGGATCGCTCACGCGCCGTTCGCTTGCCATAAGGCGCCCGACACCCAAGGGTGTTGGTTTTCCCAAGTCGGCTTGGGATAAATCCTTGGGATAACTGGCCAGGCGATTTGGAATAACCGTTGCGAAATCCCAAGTTTTCCCAAGAACTGTTTGCGATAACTACCCTGCGGTGGGGAAAAGCTGTGCGCTGGCTGGCTGTGGGGCTGGCCGCCCTGCTCTTCATTGGCGCACAGCCCGGCTCAGTCCGCGCCCAGGAGGATCCCTGCGGCCCCGGCAACCTGATCTGGAACTGCCGCTTCGACAGCTTCACCGGCTCGCCGCCAGAGCAAGTGCCGGCCGGCTGGTCGCCATTTGT
>JBFYTD010000132.1:0-6216 GCA_041300885.1 Anaerolineae bacterium
CCGCGGGCGCGCTCGACATTGGCCTCGGCCACGCGCAGTTCATCCGCGGTCGGCCCTGCCTGGATGCGGGCCAGGTCGTCCTGCGCCTTGCGCACCGCGGCGTCGGCGTTGCCCACCGCGGCCTGGCCCTGGTCACATGCCACCTTGTCCGGCCCGCCGCAGGCCGCGTCGCGCGCCACCTGCGCGCTCCACAGGCTGTTCTTGGCCGTTTCCAGCGCGTACTGGGCGTTTTGCAGCGCGGCCGCGTCGGGCGACTTGAGCTGCGCCAGCGCCGCCTCGGCCGCGGCCAGATCGGCGCGCGCAGCGGCCAGCTCGCCGGCGTTCGGCCCGCGGTTCAGCTCATCCAGCCGCGCCTGCGCCCGGGCCAGATCGCCCTGCGCCGCGGCCGTGTCTGCGGTCGTGGGGCCAGCCTGAAGCTTCGCCAGCCGCGCCCGGGCCAACTCCAGATCGGTCTGGGCCATGGTCACGCGCTCTTGCAGCGGGGCAGGGTCCAGGCGGGCCAGCGTGGCGCCTTCCGCCACGTGCTGGCCCGCGCGCACGGGAAGGTCCACCAGCTTGCCGGTGGCGCCGAAGGAGAGCACCGTCTCGCGCGTGCCCACCAGGCGGCCGGGCGCGGTCACACCCAACGATACCGTCCCGCGCTCTGCGGCCACGGTGGGCGGCGCGGCCTGCACCTGCGACGCGGCCGGCCTGGCGCTGTGAAAACCCCAATAGCCCGCTGCGGCCACGCCCAGCGCCACCAGAAGGCCGAGCGGTATATACCAACGTTTCATAGGCTGATTCCTCGTCACAGTGAGTTTCAGTAGTGTACGGTTCCCACGCAAAGCCGCCAGGAACGCCAGGGACGGCGAGGCCGTGCCCTTTGCGCTCTTGGCGTCTTGGCGTGAGACGTGAACCGGCTCGTTCGCCGAACGTGTATGCTACGAGGAACAGAATAACAGGGCGAGGTTACGAAGTGGTTGCGGGGGAGGTTACAGTTTCGTAATCATGACTTACGCAAAACGCTGGTCGAGTAGGCCGCCGTATCGAGACCCGTTTTGCGTAAGTCATGGCAATCTGGCCAGGCGGCGGGTCAGCGTGTGACCAGCCGGTAGCCGATGCCGGGGACGGTGAGGATGAGGCTGGGGCGGCTGGGGTCGCGCTCCACCTTGTCGCGCAGGCGGCTGATGTGGACGTTGACCGTGCGCTCGCTGTCTACATCGGCGTCGTAGCCCCATACGGCAGCGAGGATCTGCCCACGGCTGAGCGCCTGGCCGGGGTGGCGCGCCAGGAAGACCAGCAACTTGAACTCTGTCGGGGTGAGGTTGAGGATCGTTTCATCGCGGCGCGCCTCCCTGCGGTCCAGGTCCAGCGTCAGATCGCCCACGCGCAGCAGGTCGGCGTCGGCCGCGGCCGGCGCGAACTCGCCATAGACCCGCCGCAACTGGGCGCGAATGCGTGACAGCAGCTCCCGCAGCCCAAACGGCTTGGTCACGTAGTCGTCTGCGCCCATCTCCAGCCCCAGCACCTTGTCGATCTCTTCGCGCTGCGCCGTGAGGATGATGATCGGCTGGCGCAAGCCGGCCTGGCGCATCTGGCGGCAGACGTCCAGGCCCGACCCGTCGGGCAGCCGCACGTCGAGCAAGATCAGGTGCGGGTTGGCTGCGCGCGCGTAAGCCAGCCCGCTGCTGCCGGTGGTGTGCCACGTAGCCCGGAAGCCGTTGGCCTGCAGCGCGTCCACCAGGCTCTCGCCGATGGCGGGGTCATCTTCGATCAGGAGGATATGGGGTGCGCCGGGTTCAGGAGTGGTGGTAGCCATCGCGGCAAAGTATAGCACGCCGGACGCGGGCGGCCAAACGGAAGCGCTGGCAGGGTGCTTTCCCCGAAGCGCGCACGGTTCGTATGAGGTCAGCGGGGCAGTTGCGGGCAAGAAGAGGGGTTCTGGGCGGTGCGGCGGGGCTTGACCCGCCACACCGCCGGGCGACTCAGGACGCGGTGTCGGCGCTGTAACGTGCTACAGCGCCTTCTCCCACGCCAGCCAGCCCGGCAGGCGCCGGTAGCCCAGCCTCTCGTTCAGCGCCAGGATCGGCGGGTTGGCGGTGTCGTTGTGGGCACGGGCCTCGTGGTAGCCGTTGGCCTGCAGGTAGCGGAACGAGGCCAGCTTGAGGGCCATGGCCACGCCGTGGCCGCGGTGCTCGGCCAGTACGCCGGTCATGCCGGTGATGCCCACTGCGTTGGGCAGCAGCTCCAGCGAGGTCATGCCCACCATGCGGCCGGCCTGCCGGGCAATGAAGATGGCGTCGGGATTGGTGTTGGGCGCGTCCAGCGTGTTGGCGCGGAAGTTGTCGTAGTTGGGGTTGGCGCGGTCCCCGCCGGGGAAGGGCACATCCACCACCGTGGCCGCAAACACCTCAAACAGGCGTTGATCGGCGTCGGGGTCCTCGGCGCGCGCCTGGGCCAGGGTAATCACCTCGTAGCCGGCCGCCTCGGCGCGCTGCTGGGTGGGGAGGAAGGGGGTCTCGTCGAAGGTCGGCATGTCCAACGCCGACTCGAAGCGGATGCCGATCTGCCGGAAGCCGGCCTGCTCCAGGAAACGCAGCGTGCCGGCCGAGTCCTCCTTGCAACTGGTGCGCAGCTTGGCGATGCCTTGTTCTTTAGCGAAAGGCGTTACCGTCGCCAGCAGTGTCTGGCCGATGCCGCGCCGCTGCCAGGCCGGATCGACCGCCACGAAGACCTCGTAGGTGTCTTGCAGGCTGGACCAGTAGGGCCGCTGGCATTCGCCGTAGCCCACCATCTGGCCGTCCTCCAGCGCGGCCACGCGCCGGAAGCGCGGGTTGTCCGCCGGATAGGTGCGCTCCCAGTGCTCCATCTGCTCGACCGTGTTGGGCTCGTCGGGCCAGATGGCGGTCAGGATGGCGCTGAACGGCGCGATGTCCTGGCTGGTGAAGTCGCGCAGATGGTAGGTAGCTGCTTGAGATGTTTCCATAACATGCCTCTCCAGGTCGTGCGTGATCTGTGGGCGTTCTGACCGCACTGCGTCGGAAGCGGGACACTCACGAGAGCACGACAGGTCCGCGTGAGTGGCAGCAGGAAGGCCAAGAAGCTGGCTGGCGTGGCGGCGATACCGGGGTTCGCCCGGGGCGTGCTAGCTCTCTGACTTACGGTTGACGAATCATGAGCCTTCGCCACCCAGAATCCGCAAGAGGTTCTCCATCGTCAACAGGTTGGAGTCAACACTTGGCTCGATCAGAGGACGCACATCGTCCACCACGCGGGCCCAGTTGAGCCGTTGCAGTTGATCGGCCAGCACGAGCCGCCAGTTCTTCTCGTCCAGTTCAGGGCCGGGCCAGCCGGTCTGGCGCAGCGCGTTGTTGAGCAGGACCAGATTAGGCGCCGGCCAATTCGGGTCGCTGAGATACCACAACAGGTCGTACAGATCGCGGCCTTTGGTGTACGGTCGCTGTAGCACAGCATGGAGCTTGCCGGCCAGCATGGAAGCGCGATCATGATGTTGGAGCTGCAGGATGACGTGGCGCCGCACGACGGTCGTTGCCAGCGCGGCGCCGGCAGGCGGATTCGTATCCACCTCGATCTTGACCGCAAGCACCTCGTCTCGATGCGGCGATAGCCCCAACTCGTAGGGCAATCCAACAAAGCGTACGAACGCGCTATGCACCGTTTTCTGGTCGCTAACCTTGAGGGTCACGGCGTAGCCCTCTGCTGCGAACTCGGCCTGGATGGCCCGTAGATAGGCCCGGAAGTCGTATTGCTCGCGGGCCCGCTCCAGGGTGAAGTCCAAGTCCTCCGAGTATCGCATGACAGCGTAGAGGAAACGCAGCGCTGTGCCGCCGTGAAACGCCAACGGGATCATAGCGCCGGCCCGCTGCATGGCGCCCAAAATGCGGGCTTGCAGATACTCGCGCGCCAGGTTGCGCCCCTGGGACGGCGCCGGCGCCTGCTGGACCATGTCCATCAAGTGCGCCTTCATAGGTCCTCGTACATTTCCGCCTCTACCCTGGCCAGTTCGGCAACGCGGTGGGCCGCACGCTGCAGTTTCGGGCTGCCGGCTTGCTCGGCCACCCGCTGCAACGCCTGCACGTCGAGCCGCTCCAGGTTCTGCAAGCGCAGTTCCTGTAGATAAGCCGGATCATCTCCGCCGGGGTGCAAATGCGCCAGGTCCAACAAGGCTTTCTCTGGCGTAGCGATGAAGGCGCGCTGGCCTGGGCTGACCTCATCGAGCCGGTAGCCGAAAAACAGACCCACCTTGACATGGCGATACTCGTACGCGCCCAGAGGTGTGTCCCAGCGCCCCGGCCGTCCTGTGGTGACGCTGGTAACCACCGGCGTGGCCTCTGGAATCAAACCATAGTATGCCAGCGCGGCTTGCAGGCTGACGTAAGAGCTGCGAACCACCCAATTCGCCACGACGAAGGGATGTGGCTTCGTGCGTTGGTACGGCGGGGCCAGGGCATAGAGGCCACGGCGCACCTGGTAAAGACGCCCGGCTGCAACCCAACGAGACAGCTGCCGACGGATATCGACTGGATCTACCGCTCCGGCCAGAAGCAGGCTCGTCTCAACCACAGGTTCATTGCCCACGACTTCGAGCAAACGCGCGAATTCCATGCGGATAGTATGCCATACATGGCAAATTATTGCAACGAAAAGATCAACGTTTTGACCACACCCCAGTCACTTGCTCTGCGGATGCGCCCGGTACCAGGCCACCGTGGCCTTGATGGCATCCGCGATGGGTGTGGCCTTCACACCGAAGGTGCGCTCGAACCGGCTGCTGTCCACCACGAAGGGCTGCTCGAACTCGTACATCATCTCTACCGACTCGCGCGCCTCGGGGATGAAGAGGCCGCCCAGGCGCAGCATGGTTTTGCCCATGCCGCTGGCCTTGACCGGGTGGCCGGTCTCGGCGAAGACCAGCTCGGCGAACTGGCGCTGGGTGATCTGCGCCCGGTCGTTGGGCACGTGCCAGGCCTGGCCCAGCGCTTCCTCCCGCTCGCCCAGGATTACCAGCGCCTTGCCGAAGTCCTCGATGTAGGTGGCGGTGTGGGGCAGGTCCAGCTTGCCGCCAAAGCTGGCGGATTTGCCGGCCAGCGCCGGGTAGAAGACGCGCTCACCGTGCGACGAGCCCAGCGCCCAGGCGCCGAAGAAGTCGGATCCGCGGCCCAACACCACCGGCACCTTGCCCGCCTGATGCGCGGCCAGCGCTGCCTCGGCCATGGCCGCCCGCACCCGGCCCTTGCGCGTCTGCGCAGCGTAGGGCAGATCCTCGGTCAGCGGTCGACCGCCGATGTCGCCGTACATGTAGGTGTTCTCGCCGATCACCAGCTTGACGCCGCTGCCGCTCAAGCCTTCGATGATGGCGGCTTGCAAGGGCGGGAACTTCTGCGGCCACTCGTGGTAGTGCGGCTGCGCGCACTGGTAGGCCACAGCCGCGCCCTGGGTCAGCTCGCGCACGACGGCGGGGTTGTAGAGGTCGCCGGCGACCAGCTCGACGCCCTGCGGCGCCTCGGCCATCTGGCCGCTGCGGCTGACCACACGGACGGTTTCGCCGCGGCGGACGAGTTCATTGACGACCGAACGGCCGAGGGGGCCGGTTCCGAAAACGACGTGAAGGTTGGACATGGTAATACTCCTGGTAACGTCAAATTGGTGATTGGTAGATTGGTCAGGCCTGAGTCGCAAAGGCTCTGGCCACAGCATCCCTGGCCAATGGTCCGCCATGGCCGACGTAGAACGTCTTCACGCCGGCCGCCAGCAGGGCGTGAATGCTCTGCCGAACTGCCGCCAGGTCATCGGCGAAGTAGTGGTAGTTCGGGCGCGAGCCGAACAAGTTGCCGCCGACGAAGCCGCCCATCATCACATCGCCTACGATGGCCTCGCCGTTGGGCAATAGCAGGGAGATGGAGCCGGCCGTGTGTCCCGGCGTGCTCAGGAGGCGTCCCTCCACGCCAAACTCAGCCAGATCGGTAGTCTCGTCCACCAACAGGTCGGGCGCCGCCGGTGGGAAGGGTTTGTCCACCAGTGGTCTGATCATCCGGGCTTCAAGGCGCAAAGGCTTAAGCGGGTTCATCCGTCCCGCACGCAGCAAGGCTGCATCAGCGCGGTGGACGGCGGTCGGTACGCCAAGCAGCTTCGCCAGCGCGGCCGTGCTGCCGGCGTGATCCACGTGGCCGTGCGTGTGCAGGATCAGGCGGATGTCGCCGGCCTTGACGCCGGCTT
>JBFYTD010000133.1:0-6203 GCA_041300885.1 Anaerolineae bacterium
GCCGGCGCAAATGCCGGAAACCGTATAGACCAGCAACTTGATATTCTTCTCGCTAATGCCGCTGTAGAAGCTCGAACGGGCGTTGATGCCCACCGATTCAACGAACATGCCGACCGCTGTCTTGCGCGTCAGCAGCCAGGCGATCAGAAAGACTGCGGCTACGATGAAGAGCGTGAACGGCACGCCGGCCATGTAGCCGTTGCCGATGAAAAAATAGGGGGTGAAGTAGACCGTGATGATCTGTCCGCCGGTGATCAACTGCGCAATGCCGCGGCCGGCCACCATCAGCACCAAGGTCGCCACCATCGGCTGGATGTTGCCCCGGGAGACCAGCAGGCCGTTCCACAGCCCGCACAGCGCAGAGACCAGCAGCGCGGCCGCCACCACCAACGGCAGCGGCGTGGCGGACACATCCTGCACCAGCTTGTCGGAGGCGATCAACTGCTTGCCCAAGGCCGGGTTGATCAGCACCGTAGCCATGGCGGCTGAGATGGCGACCACTGCGCCCACCGACAGATCGACGCCGCCCGTGGCGATCACCATGGTCATGCCCACGGCCAGCACCATCAGCGGCGCGCCACGGTTGATGATGTCGATCAGCGAACCGAACAGGTGACCGTCCTTGATCTCCAGCTTGAAGAAGCCCGGGGTGAAGATGGCGTTGAAGAGCATGATCAGCGCCAGCGCGACCAGCGGCCAGAAGACCTGGCTGCTGGTGAAGCGCTTCCACGCAGAGTTCGATGGGGTCATGGCTGGCTCCCTGCAATGGTCTGCATGATGGTGTCGGCGTTCATCGCCGCGCCGCTCAGCTCGGTGACCTTGGCCTGCTCGCGCAGGACGACGATGCGGTCGCTGCAGCGCAGCACCTCCTCCAACTCGGACGAGATGAAGACGCAAGCCTTGCCCTCGTCGGCCAGCGATACCACCAGCTTCTGGATCTCGGCCTTGGCGCCCACGTCGATGCCGCGCGTCGGCTCATCGAGGATCAGGACCTGGGGGTCGGTCGCCAGCCAGCGCGCCAGAATCACCTTCTGCTGGTTGCCGCCGCTCAGGTTCTTGATCGGCTGGTCGGCCGATGGGGTGACGATGTTGAGCAGCTTGATGTAGCGGTCGGCGATCTCGACCTGCTTGGCCTTGCTCAGGAACCTGAGCCAGCCGCGGCTGGCCTGCATGGCCAGCACGATGTTCTCGCGCACCGATAGCTCATCCACAATGCCGCTCGCCTTGCGGTCCTCTGGGCTCAGCGCGACCCCGCGCAGGATCGACGCCAGCGGCGAGAATTTCCTGACCGGCTGGCCCGCGAAGGACATTGTTCCCCGGTCCGGCTTTTCAATGCCGAACAGCAGGCCGGCCAGCTCGGTGCGGCCGGAGCCCAGCAGGCCCGCCAGCCCCACCACCTCGCCCGTGTGCAGGTCCAGATCGAAGGGCGCGATTGCGCCGTCGCTGCCCAGTCCGCGGGCCTGCAACAACGGTTCGCCGTCGCCGCGCTGCTCCCGCTGCAGCTTCGTTCGCGACACGTCGTCCAGGTCGACCATGATGCGCCCCAGCATGTTGCCAATCAATTCCAGCTGGGGCAATCCAGCAGTCTTGTACGCGCCCACTAACTTACCGTTTCTGAGTACGGTGATGCGGTCCGAGACCTGATACACCTGGTCGATGAAATGGGTGATGAAGATGATCGCCATGCCCTCGCCTTTGAGCTGGCGCATCACCTGAAAGAGCTTGGCCGTCTCGTGCGCGTCCAGGCTGGAGGTGGGTTCGTCCAGGATCAGTATCTTGGCTGATGCGATCTCCAGCGCGCGCACAATGGCCGCCATCTGCTGGATCGCAACCGAGTAGGAGCCCAGCGTCTGCTGCACGTCGATGTCCACGTCCAGCCGTAATAACATCTGTCTGGCCCGCTGGTTCATGGCCTTCCAGTCGATGCGGCCGGCCCGTCGCGGCTCGCGGCCGATCAGAATGTTTTCGGCCACGGTCAGGTTGGGGCAGAGGTTGATCTCCTGGTAGACTGTGCTGATGCCGAGCTCTTGGGCGTGCTGGGGCGACCTGACCTGCACCACCTGGCCATCCAGGGTGATGACGCCGGCGTCGGGGTGCTCCACGCCGGTCAGCGCCTTGATCAGCGTCGACTTGCCGGCCCCGTTCTCGCCCATCAGCGCATGGATTTCCCCTCGCCGCAGGTCGAAGTCGACGTTCTCCAGCGCCTTGACGCCGGGGAACGACTTGGAGATGCCGGCCATGGTCAGGATGACTTGATCCGATGGAGACATGATCGCAGCACCTTTCCCAGCTTGACAAGAAGCGGTGCATTGCAGCCCTGCACCGCTTCTCGCCGTTCCGTGTTGCCTGAGGAGGAGATTATAGGACTCACGGTGCAGAAACCGGGGTTTTAGCACAACCCCGGTTTCTTCGTACGTTCAGACTAATACTGTCGGGTGGGCAGGATCTCAGCGGCGTTGTCCGGGTAGTAGACGCTCTCCTCGGACGGAACCCACTTGGGCACTTCCTCGCCGTTGACGACCTTCAGGGCCAGCTCGTAGAACTGCGGGCCCAACAGTGGGTTGCACTCCACCGTTACGTTCAGCTTACCGTCAACCATAGCCTGGAAGGCGCCGCGCACTGCGTCGATCGACACGATCTTGATGTCAGTGCCGGGCTTGAGGCCGAATTCCTCGATGGCCTGGATCGCGCCCAGCGCCATATCGTCGTTGTGGGCATAGAGAGCCGTGATCTCAGCGCCGTACTTCTTCAGGAAGGCTTCCATCACTTCCTTGCCCTTGGCCCGGGTGAAGTCGCCCGACTGCGAGTCGATGATCTCGATGTTGGGGTTCATCGTCTCGCGGAAACCGCTGAAGCGGTCGGTGGCCGGCGCCGAGCCGACTGTACCGACCAACTCGACGATCTTGCCGCCCTCGGGCAGCAGCTTATTCATCTCATTGCCAGCCTTGCGCCCTTCCTCGACGAAGTCCGAGCCCAGGTAGGTCGCATACAGGTCCTCGGGGACATCGGCGCGGCGGTCGACCAGAATGATCGGAATGCCGGCGTCCTTGGCTTCCTGGAAGACGGTCTCCCAGCCGGTCGTGACCACCGGCGGCACGCCGATGACGTCCACGCCTTGGGCGATGAACGAGCGAATCGCCTTGATCTGGTTCTCTTGCTTCTGTTGGGCGTCGGAGAACTTGAGGGTGACGCCCAGGTCTTCAGCGGCCTGCTGGACGGAGGCTGTGTTGGCGGTGCGCCACTCGCTCTCGGCGCCCAACTGGGCATAGCCTACCACCAGGTCTTTGTAGGTCTTCTTGGCCTGTTCAGCCGGCGCGGCGGGCGCAGCAGCTTGTTCGCTGGTCGCTGGCGCGGCGGCCGGAGCGGTGCAACCTACCAGTGCCGCAAGCGTGGCGAGGATGACAACTACCAGCAGTACTTTCGAGCCTTTCATGGGTTCTCTCTCCTTTGAGGGGGCGACTGCGCAGGAATTGGCGCCGCGCACTAAGCGGCTTGCCTGCGAATTAATGAAACTATCACTGCGATCATACTACGCCAGATTCGGCAAAACATCCATGAGTTTTCGTCGGCAAGAAGTTGGATAATGTCGCAGTTTCAATTCAAACGGCCAGAGCGCCTGCTGAGAGAGGGCGATTTCTTTCGACAGCGGTTGATTCTTTTTCGGCGGCTTCGCCTGTTATGGCAGGGATCACCAACGTTACACGAGTACCCACCTGATGCGCGCTTTCGATCGAGAGGCCGTATTGGCGCCCATAAAGTAGCTTGACCCGCTTGTTGACGTTGTCGATGCCAAAGCCGCTTTCCAGGCGGATCTCATCCGAATCGTCGTCGATCTGGGCCCGCACGTGCTCTAGCCTTTCGGGTGTGAAGCCGATCCCGTTGTCCTCGACCTCCAGTACGATCTGGCCGTCGCCATGTTGCCGGGCGCGCACTATGATCTCGCCACCGCTGCGTTTGTTCTTGATGCCGTGGTAGAGCGCATTCTCGACCAGCGGCTGCAAGATCAGCTTTAAGATGGTGTTGTTCGCCACGGCGTCGTCCACCTCGATGCGAAAGTCCAGGATGTCTCGATAGCGCATCTTCTGAATGGTCAGGTAGCTGCGCGTGCGCTCGATCTCCTCGCCGATGGTGATCCAATCCCGGCCCTTGCTCAGGCTGATGCGGAAGAAGCTGGACAGGGCGCTGACCAACTGTACCACCTGCTCGGTCTGCTGCGTCTCGGCCATCCAAATGATGGTGTCCAGCGTGTTGTAGAGGAAGTGGGGGTTGATCTGGGCTTGCAGCGCGCGCAGCTCGGCCTTCTTCAGACTCTCCTGCTCCTTCATTTTGGCCGCTAACAGCTCCCTGATCTTGCCAATCATGATGTTGAAGCTGAGCCCCAACTCGGCGATTTCGTCGGCATTCTTGCGCGTGACCAGCACCTGCAAGTCGTCCTTAGTGATGGTGGTGGTCACGTCGTGCAGGCGCTTGATAGGGATGTAGATGCTGCGGGAGATGGCCCAGGCCGCGGCAAAAGAAAAGCCGATGGCCGTCACCAGCAATACAACGTAGAACACCTCCCAACGCTCCAACCCATCGTGCATGATCTGATACTGGCTGGCCGCCTGGTTGACCTCGAACAGCACGTACTCCCCCACCACGTCCTCGACCACCGCCGACACGCCGCGGATGTTCTCCAGCACCGCCTCGTTCTCCGCCACCCGGCTGCCGTGGGCCATCTGCACGCCCATCATGTCGACGTAGTGGGTCAGCGTCTTCATGGTGCGCATGATGATCTCAACCTTGATCCTGGCCTCATCGGACGCCGCGCGCTGCGACATGGAGCGCAGCTTATCGTCCACATCGGCGATGATGTCGTACTGGCGGCCGGCGACGAACTCGGTCTTACCGGCCACGATGTTCCACATCTCGGTATCGATGGCCGGCTTGATGTAGCCGTTGATGCTGTTGGCGGTCATGATGTTGTTGATGATCGCGTCGTAGCGCCGGCTATAGTCCAGCATCTGCCACATCAAGACCGCGTTGGTCATGCCCAACATCAGGATCACGATGCCCAGCGACAGCAGGATTTTGATCCGGATGGAGATATTCAGGCGCGCCAAACCATCGGCCAGTCGCCGGATGGCTCGAAATGGCAGCCAGTCAGCGGGATCTACCCCAGGAGACAGTCGCCTGATGCGCTGCCAGTGGTCGTTTGCTGCGGTCTTGTGGAGCATGGTGATCTCCTGCGGGCAATGCATACATTCATAGTTACTGTTCAGCTAGCTCCGTGCGCCTGCCAGCGATACTCCGTCGGCGACTGGCCGGTGTGCTTGCGGAAGACGTAGCTAAAATAGTGCGGATCGTTGTAGCCGATCTGATCGGCGATCTCAAAGGACTTGAGCGCCGTGCCACGCAGGAGCTCGCGCGCCCGCTGCACCCGGATCTCAGTCAGGTACTCCTTGAAAGTCTTGCCGGTCTCCTGGCTGAAGACAGTGCAGAAATGGGAGGGGCTGAGATGGGCCTGGCCTGCCACTGCAGGGAGTGACAGATTCGTGTCGGCAAAGTGGCTGTCGATGTAACTGATCGCTTGCTGGATCATGGCAGCGTGCTGGCTGGTGATCTGGCTGTCACGAAAGGCCAGCGCGGCCAGCAAAATGGACTCAACCTGCTGCCGAATCTGATCCGTAGTCTGGATATCCTCCATCAGGTCGAGGTCAGGGATGACCTGGTCGATGTTGCCGCCCAGCTCGCTCAGGAATTTGGCCGTGGTCAACAGCACATCCATCAAAATGTAGTGCCTGACAATGGCGGAGTCCAGGATCGTCGCGCCCAGCGGCCGGATAAAGGTGTCGAAGAACTCGTCCAGGTCCTCTGCAACGCCGCATTTCAAATAGGTCTCGACCGCCGACTTGTTGATCTTGAGCAGCTCTGCCTTGGCAAAGCCGTTGCCTATCCCGTTGCCGTTGTGATGGTCTGCGCTTTGCAGGCTGGCCAGCGCCTCGACGAACGAAGCGCATATGTCGGTGATGCGCCGTTTAGGCGCGCCGCTGCCGAAGGCCGGTTGGCAGCCCATCTGACGCATCTGCTGTTCAATTTGGCCGCGCAGCCACGCATATTTCTCAAGCAGCGCTTCATCCGTGTCCCCCTTCAGAATCAGAACAATCTCTTCCAGATCTTTCTTGGTCAGGAGCACATCAGGGTCACGCTCGACCAGGCGGGAC
>JBFYTD010000003.1:0-15590 GCA_041300885.1 Anaerolineae bacterium
CAGCCTCGTTGATCGCCACCTTGGAAGGGGTGCCCATCTCGGCGTCGCTCAGCTCAAAAATGGCGATGCGCAGGATGTTGCGGTCCACCAAGGCCATCTGGTCCAGCGGCCACTCCGGCGCATGCTGCGCAATCAGCGTGTTGATGCGGTGGCGATGGGCTAGCACGCCCGCCATCAGCCGGCGGGCAAAAGCCTCGACGGCTGGCGGCAACTGCTGCTCGGCCAGGCGTGAGTCGAGCGCGTCGCCCGGCGGATGGTCGGCCACGTCCGCCTCGTAGAGGGCCTGCAGGACGGCCATGCGGGCTTTGCGTCGCAGTTTCATAAGGAGCCTTTGCCGCCGGCATCGAACTCGATCTCATCGATAAAGACGTTGACCGAGCGCACCTCCATGCCTGCCATGTCCTCCAGCGCGCGGGCGATCTGCGTCTGCAAGACCTTGCCCAGGTCGGTGAGGCTGGCGCTGGGATCGGCGATGACGTGGACATCCACCGTCACCGCATTGTCATCGGACACATCGACGCGCAGCCCCTCGGCCTGAGCGCCCTTGCCGCGCAGGCGCGGCAAGCTGGGCGGCATGCGCGCGGCCAAGCGCAGCACGCCCGGATGGGCCAGCGTCGTCATGCGCACGATGGTGGTTAACACGCCCGGTGCAATCGTCACCGCGCCCGGAGGCAGTTCGTATTGTTCGTCCATGTCGCTCTGGGAGGAGAGTGAACGGTGAACAGTGGTCGCCGTCTGGCGCAACTGTCTACT
Source organism: Anaerolineae bacterium (assembly GCA_041300885.1). Classification (GTDB taxonomy): domain Bacteria; phylum Chloroflexota; class Anaerolineae; order JAAEKA01; family JAAEKA01; genus JAAEKA01. The sequence goes on from JBFYTD010000003.1 coordinate 754, forward strand.
GTCTACTGTCTACTGTTTACTGCTTACTGCTTACGGTCTACTGCATTACCAGGCCGCCGTCCACGCTCAGCACCTGGCCGGTGATGAAGCTGGCCTCGTCGGAGGCCAGGAAGGCCACGGCCGCGGCCACGTCTTCGGGCGTGCCCAGCCGGCCTAACGGTGTGGCATCGACGGCGCGCTGGGTGTTGTCGCCCTCGGCCAGCAAGCCCTCGGTGAGAGCCGTAGGCACAAAGCCAGGCGCCACCACGTTGACAGTGATGTTGCGGCTGCCCAGTTCCTTGGCCAGCGACTTGCTAAAGCCAACCACGGCGGCCTTGCTGGCCGCATAGTTGGTCTGGCCCGCCTGGCCGGCCAAGCCGGAGACGCTGCTGATGTTGATGATGCGGCCGCCTTTGCGCTTGACCATCGGCCGCGCCACGGCCTTGCAGCAGTTGAACACACTCTTGAGGTTGGTGTCGATCACCGTGTCCCACTGCTCCTCTTTCATCAACATGATCAGGGTGTCGCGCGTGGTGCCGGCGTTGTTGACCAGCACGTCCACCTGGCCGAAGGCGGCCAGAGCCTCCTGAACCAGGCGCTGGGCCTCGTCGAATCGGCTGACGTCGGCCTGGATCACCAACGCCTCGCCGCCGTTGTTGCGGATCAGCTCGGCCGTGGCCTCGGCCCCTTGCGCGCTGCCGCGGTGATTGATCACCACCCTGGCCCCTTCCAGAGCCAGGCGCAGGGCAATGCCGCGGCCAATGCCGCGGCTGGCGCCGGTCACGATAGCAACTTTACCTTCGAATCGTCGCATGGTGTCTCGTCGTCGTGTCGTGGGTATGACTGACAGTCCTGAGTCTGTTCGATAAAGTAGCTGCCGCGGCTATGGCCAGTCGACTTGACAACGAGGGCTGTCAGTCCTGCGCCATGGCGCGCAGCCGCTCGATGCCGTCCGGATCGCCCACGGCCAGCCGGTTGACGCTGCGCTCGATGCGCTTCATCAGGTTGGCCAGCACGTCGCCGGAGCCGACCTCGACCACCAGATCGACGCCCTGGGCGGCTACGTACTGCATCGACTCGGTCCAGCGCACGGACGCCGTCAACTGGCCAGCGAGATCAGCGCGAATGGCATCCACAGTCAGCAAGGGCTGGGCATGGACGTTGCCGATCACCGGCATGGCTGGCGGCTGGATGGGCGTGGCCTCGATGGCCTGGCGCAGCGCGTCGGCTGCAGGGATCATCAAGGGCGAATGGGCCGCGATGCTGACGGCCAGGCGCACGACCTTCTTGGCGCCAGCCTGGCGGGCCAGGTCCATGGCAAGGTCCAGCGAGTGGTTGTCGCCGGAGATCACCGTCTGGCCGGGGCAGTTGTCGTTGGCCATCTGCACCACGCCGCCGCTGAGGTCAGCCGCCTGCAGGCACAGGGCCACGACCTCGACCGCGTCCAGCCCCAGGATGGCGGCCATGCCGCCAGGGCTGCGCTGGCCCGCTTCCTTCATAAGCCGGCCGCGCTCGCGCACCAGACGCAGGGCATCTGGGAAGCTCAACGAGCCGGCCGCAACCAGCGCCGAATACTCGCCCATGCTGTGGCCGGCGACGGCGCACGGCGTGGGCAGGTCGGGCAGCACCTCGCCCAGTGCGCGCAAAGAGGCCACGCTGGCCGCCAGCAGGGCTGGTTGGGCGTTGATGGTGTCGGTCAGCGTCTCTTCCGGCCCCTCGAAGCAGAGGGTGGACAGGCTGAAGCCCAGCACATCGTCGGCCTCGGCCATAGCGGCGGCCGCGCTGGGGAAGCGCTCAGCCAGCGCCTTGGCCATGCCGACGGCCTGGGAGCCCTGGCCGGGGAAGAGAAAAGCGATGGTGCTCATGGTCGGCTCAAGAAATGACATGTCTTGTGAGACATGTCATTTCTGGGGCTACGACTCTAGAAATGGCATGTCCCGGAAGACATGCCATTTCTGGCGCGTTGAGAGCTACTTCTCTTCTTCGGCCATCAACACGGCGCGGCCGCGGTAGGTCCCACACTGGATGCAGACCCGATGCGCCAGGTGCTTGCTGTGGCACTGGGGGCACTCGACCAAAGCGGGCTTGCTGATGGCGTCATGGGCGCGGCGGCGGTCGCGGCGGCCCTTGGAAACCTTACGTTTTGGCAACGGGGTCATAGTTTTTCTCCTTTTGTCCTAGAGTTCGATATCGTCTAACAGGGCGCTAAGTTGCTCCCAACGAGCATCTGATTCCTCGTCGGGGCAATCGCACGTCCCTTCGTTCAGGTCCTGGCCGCAGGTCTGGCAGAGCCCGGCGCAGTCTGGCCGGCACAGCACCTGGATGGGCACCGCCAGCAACACGGCTTGGCGCAGCACCTCGCTGATGTCCAGCACATGGTGCTCGTCGATCAGCAGGGCCGTGTCGTCTTCATCCACCGGCACATAGGCGCCGCGCAGCACATCGACCGTGGGCTTGAATTCTTCTTCCAGTTCAACCGTCACCGGAATGGTCACGGGCCGCAGACAGCGGGTACACTCGACCGTCACCAGGCCGGCCATCAATCCCTCGACCAGCACACCAAGATTGGTGCGCAACATCGAGACCTGGCCAGCCAGCGGGGCGGCCAGGGTCACGTCAGCCTCGGCTTGCAGCACGGTCGCCAACACGTCGAAGGTGCGGGTCGCGCCGATCGGCTCCTTGAGCAGTTGGGCGACATTCCACTGAGTTCGTTCTTCAGCCATGATCATCGATTGGCAGTCGCCAGGCATAACAAAAAACGCGCCGACGCGCCAGACAGCGAATTATAGGGCAGCCATGGGCGAATGTCAAGATCGAGCGGTGCGTGCGGCGGTTTTACCGGCCTTGTAGAGCCGATAAGCCATTCTGCACCTCGCGTTGGATCTTAGCCAGGTGCTCGCCCAGGCTGGCCAGCGAGTTGAGCGCGTAGCTATCAGCCTCGGCGCGCATGCCGGCCGCCTCATGCTCGGCCTCGGCCACCAACTGATGCGCGCGGCGGCGGGCATCCTCGACCAGTTCGTGGTGCTCAATCATGTCGGTGGCCTGCTCGCGGCCCATCTGGACGATGCGGCTGGCCTCCTCGTTGGCTTGGGCGATGATGCGGTCGCGTTCGCCCAGCGTGCGCTCGGCCTGCTTGATGATGTCAGGCACCGAGACTCGCATCTGGTCGATCACGCGACGCACCGCTTCCTCGTCGACCATGATGCTTTGGGACAGCGGCACCCGTTTGCCTTGGCCGATCACGGTTTCCAATTGGTTGATCAGTTGTTGCAGTTCTATGGTAATCACCTCCTCGGCATCCGGTTGCGCCAGACCCTTCGGGTTTCAGTAGATAAACGGCGATTGGTGGTGGGCAGCGATGGACTCGTTTGCAGCGACTCGGTGTCAACGACGAGAAACCCGAAGGGTCTCATCGCTGGAGCTTCAGTAGCGCCTCTACCACGACCGGCGGCGCCCATTGCGTGACGTCGCCGCCCAGCGCCGCCACCTCCTTGAGAATCGAAGCGCTGAGGTAGGCGTACTGTAGGCTGGTGATCAGCATCACTGCGTCGATGTCCGGCGCCAACGCCTTGTTGGTCAGCGCCAATTGCGCCTCGTACTCGTAGTCCGACGTGGCGCGCAGGCCGCGTACCACAGCCGTCGCGCCCACCTGGTGGGCCACGTCCACGGTCAGGCCGCGGTAGGGCATGACCTGAACTGTGGGTAGGTGTTGCAGGGTCTGCCGGGCCAGCTCGACCCGCTGTTCAGTGCTGAACAGCAGCCGTTTGTTGGATGGGCTGTCGTAAACGGCCACCACCACCTGCTCGAACAGGCGAGCGGCCCGCTCAGCGATGTCGATATGGCCGTTGTGGATCGGATCGAAGGAACCGGGGTAGAGCGCAATGGTCATGTTAGCTCACATCTCCTTCGCCGCGCCAGTACTGGCGGGCCCGGCGGGCCAGAGCCAGGTGCTCCGGCATGCTCAGGTCGGGATCGATCTGCAACAGGCGGGCCGCCTCCTCGCGCGCCACCTCCAGCGTGCGCAGGTCGCTGAGCTGGGCCATCTTCAGGTCGGGCAGGCCGCTCTGGCGGGTGCCGAAGAAGTCGCCGGGGCCGCGCAGTTGCAGATCCTTCTCAGCCAGCGCGAAGCCGTCCTGCGACTGCTCCAGCGCGTGCAGGCGCTCGGCCGCGTTGGGCGTGGTGGCGTCGGAGATCAGAATGCAATACGAGGCGTGCTCGCCGCGGCCGACGCGGCCGCGGAACTGATGCAACTGGGCCAGGCCGAAGCGCTCGGCGTCCTCGATCACGATCACCGTGGCGTTGGGGATGTCGATGCCCACCTCGACCACCGATGTAGCCACCAGAACGTCGATCTCGCCGCGCTGCATGGCCTGCATCGCTGCGTCCTTCTCGGCGCTTTTCATGCGGCCATGCAGCAGGCCCAGCCGCAGTTGCGGAAAGACCTCCTGGCAAAGCTGCTCGTACTCGGGCACGGCCGCCTTGGCCGAGAGGCTCTCGGACTCCTCCACCAGCGGATAGATTATGAAGGCCTGCCGGCCGGCCTCGACCTGGCGGCGAATGAAGTTGTAGGCGCGCTCCCGCTCCTTGGACAATAACCAGCGGGTCTTGATCGGCTGGCGGCCCGGCGGCATCTCGTCGATCACCGAGGCGTCCAGGTCGCCGAACACCGTCAGCGACAGGGTGCGGGGGATGGGGGTGGCGGTCATCACCAGCAGGTGCGGGGCCGGATCCTGGCCCTCAACGCCTTCTTCAGTAGTCGCCTTGCCGCGCAGCATGGCCCGCTGGCGCACGCCGAAGCGGTGCTGCTCGTCGATGATGGCCAGGCCCAGGTTGCGAAACTCAACCCCTTCCTGGATCAGCGCGTGGGTGCCCACGGCGATATCGATGTCGCCAGCGGCCAGGGCGCGCAGGGTGGCGGCGCGCTCGGCGCCCTTGACGCTGCCGGTTAGCAGCGCGACGCGCACGGGACGCTCCTGCGCGATCAGCCCCTCGAACAGGCGGCTAAGCCCGCGAAAATGCTGCTCGGCCAGGATCTCAGTGGGGGCCATCATGGCCGCCTGGGCGCCGTTGGCCGCCACGGCCCACATGGCGTTGGCCGCCACGGCTGTCTTGCCGGAGCCCACATCGCCCTGCATCAGCCGGCTCATGGGCCGGTCGCTCGCCAGATCGTCCAGGATGGCGCGGGCGGCGCGCGCCTGGGCCCCGGTGTACTCGAAGGGCAACGCCTGCACAAAGGCAGCCTGGCCGGCCGCGTCCAACGGGAAGCTGCGGCCCGGCAGAGCGCGGTATTCCTGGCGCTGGCGCAGCACACCGATCTGGATCACGAACAGCTCGTCGAAAGCCAACCGCTGGCGGGCAGCCCGCAGGCTCTCCTGGTCGTCGGGAAAATGCACCTGTTCCAGCGCCTGCGCCAGGGTCATCAAGCCGGCGCGCTGGCGCACGCTCTCGGGCATGTGGTCGTGGACACGCCGGCCCCACTCGGCCACCACCCGCTTCTGCGTGTTGCGCATCCACTTGGCGCCGATGCCCTTGGTCAGCGGGTAGACCGGCACCAGGCGGCCGGTGTGCAGCAGTTCCTTGTCCGGCTCCTCGAACTCCGGGTTGCGCATGGTCAGCCGGCCCAGGTAGCTCTGCACCTTGCCGCTGAAGACGTAGGACTGGCCGGTTTTGAGCTGCTTGGCCACATAGGGATTGAACCAGCTCACCTGGATCGTGGCCGTGGAGTCGCCCAGCAGGCCGGTGGTGAAGGACGCCCCGCGGCCGGGCAGCCGCTTGGCCTTCAGGTCCCACAGGTTGGCCAGAATCGTCACCTCGTCGCCGTCGCGCAGTTGGTGGATCGGCTTCATGGCGCGGTAGTCGTCGTAGCGCCGCGGCAGCAGCCACAGCATGTCGCCGATGGTGTGAATACCCATCTTGCCCAGCCGCTCGCTGAAGTTGGGACCGATGCCTGGCAGGCGGCTGATGGAGGCCTGGAGGCTGGCGGTCCCGACGGGAGTGGGCCGCACGTTGGCGTAGGCCGGCCCGGGCGACGGCGGCAGCGGCGCCGGTTTTGGCGCCGCAGGCGGGCGCGGGGCAAGGGGCGGCGCGGCTGGTTTGGCTGGCAGCGGAGCCGGTGGGGGCGCAGCCTTGGTCGGCGACTCCGCTCTCACCGGTTGCGGGACGGCCTTCGGCGCTTCTGGAATCGGCCGGCTGGCTGGCGGCGGAGCCGGTTTGGGCGCAGTGAACTGCGGCGCGGGCGGCGATTCCCATTGGCCGGCCAGCGCCAGCATAGCCTCGATGCCCTCCTTGCGGGCGGCGGAGCCTTGCAGGTTGCCATAGCCATCGAGCCTGGTCACGATCTGGTCGACCAACGCCGGCTGGCCGTCCAGGGTTGCCTCCTGCAAGGCATCGATCTGCCAGCGCTCGGCCAGACGCCCCAGGCCGCCGATGACGGCCTTGTTGCGATAGCCTTGTTGCTGCTCCAGCTTGAGAATTTTCTTGAGACGTTCGATCGCTTTGTTCACACTCGCCCCCTAGCTGACGACTTCCAGGACCACGACACCCATGGCCTCAGGGCCGAGATGGACGGCCAACGAAGGATTGCAGCTCAACAGCGTGAAAGGATGGCCCGGATACGCCAGTTCCAAACGCTCCAACAGCGCCTGCTGCTCCTTGGCGAAGCCGTTTTGCAGCACGGCAGCCTTCTGCAGATGGCCGAACTCGGATACGTAGTCGAAAAGTTTTTCCACGCCCTGCTGGGACGTGCGCACTTTTTCCAAGGGAATGATCTCGCCGTCTTCGATCTGCAAGAGCGGCATGACGTTGAGCATATTGCCCAGGAAGGCCTGCGCGGGGCTGATGCGCCCCTCGCGCTCCAGGTAGGGCAGGTGCTTGACCAGGAAGAAGAGGTAGATGTGGGGCATCAGACCCCGCACCAGGCGAATGCAGTCTTCCAGGTTGTGGCCAGCGGCCGCAGCCACGGCCGCGGTTTGCACCAGGGTGCCCAGCCCGACCGAGGTGGAAAGGCTATCGACCACCTCGATGGTGCAGCGACCCAGATACATGCGGCGCGCCTGGCGCGCATTTGCCACCGTGTCGCTCAGATGGCTGGACATGTGCAGCGACAAGACCTGGTCGGTCTGCTTCAACAGCCGTCCGTATAGGTCGATGAAGGTCTCCACCGACGGCCCAGTGGCGCGCGGCAAGACATCGCCCTTAGCCTCTTTCAGCAGCCGGAAATAGTCGGCTGGCGTCAGGTCCACCCCCTCCTTGAATGTTCCCTGGGGCAGGTGGATGCTGTGGGGCAGGACAAGAATGTTTAGCCGCTGCGTAAGGCGAGGCGAAAGATAGGCGTTGCTATCGGTAACTATGGCGACGCGAGCCACTCGGTACTCCTGGATGGGTGGACGGGACTACTCCGTCGAAAGAATGAAATGATAGTGCGGCTGGCCGCCGGCGATGACCTCCAGCTCCTGGCCGGGGTAGATTGCGGCGATTTCACCGCCTAACGCCGCGGCCATGGCTGCGTCGATCTGGTCGCCGTAGTAGACGGTGATGATCTCGGCCTGGCCCGCGTCCATCTGCGCCAACAGGTTGAACACGACCTCCTGTGGGGAGGCGCCGTTGGTGGTCAGCGTGTCGTTGAGCAATCCAATCACGTCGCCGGCCCTGACCTCCATGCCGTCGATTTGCGCATCACGCACGGCCACCGTCACCTCGCCCGTGTCGATGGCCGCCAGCGCGCGCGCCATCGTCGCAACGTTGTCATCCAGGCTGGCCTGCATGTTGAAGGCCAACAGCGCGCTAATGCCCTGCGGCGCAGTGCGGCTGGGGATAACCTCGACCCGCTTGCCGCGGCGCGTGGCCTCCTGGGCTGCACCTTGAGCCGCCATGATGACGTTGCTGTTGTTAGGCAGCAAGATAACCTCTTCGGTTGGCAGGGCGTCGATAGCTTCCAACAGTTCCTGGATGCTGGGGTTCATGGTTTGGCCGCCAGAGACGACGCCGCCCACCCCCAAGCTTTCAAACACGTCGGCCAGCCCTGGGCCGGGCGCCACCGCCACAACGCCGATGGGCCCGAGATGCTCGGTTGTCAATGGCACGATGGGTCTGGCTGTGCTCAACGCATCCTTGACGTCGTCGGGCGTCATGCCGGCCGCCGCCATCGCGTCCATGTTTTCCACCACCACGTCGGTGATGAAGCCCTGCTGCACGCCGTAAGCCAGCGGCGCGCTGGGGTCGAAGACGTGCACGTGTACCTTGACCAGAGTCGGGCCGCCCTCCACCAGGGCAAAGTCGCCGTGCTCGATCATCCAACTGCGAATGGCGTCCACCTGCAGATCCGTGCCCCAGAGCAGGAACTGGACGTCGAAGCCATAGCGGATGGGAGGCAGGTTGTAGGGGTCCACCGCCGCGGTCTGCTGGGCTGCACTTGTGGGCAGCTCAACCGGCGGCGCAACGGTGTCGCCGCGCAGGCTGCGCTGCATCCCTTCCAGGATGTAGAACAGCCCCTTGCCGCCCGAGTCGACCACACCGGCCTTGGCCAGCACAGGCAGCAGCGAGGGTGTCTGCTCGACTGCCTCGCCGGCCGCCTGGACGATGTGAGCCAGCACGAAGTTCAGGTCGTCCTCCACAGCCGCGGCCTTCTGGGCTGCGTCGGCCGCCTGGCGGATCACCGTCAGGATCGTGCCCTCCACCGGCTTGACCACGCCCTTGTAGGCTGTTTCCGATCCCTGGCGCAGGCCAAGCGCCAGATCGTGGGCGTTGATGACCGGCTTGTGGCGGAAGGCGTGCGCCATGCCGCGCAGGATCTGCGAGAGGATCACGCCAGAGTTGCCGCGTGCGCCCATCAGCGCGCCCTGGGCCACGGCTTGGGCGATGTGGCTGACGTCGCCGTCTTCGCTCTGATCGATCTCGCGCCAGGCTGCGCGCATGGTCAGGAACATGTTGGTGCCGGTGTCGCCGTCCGGCACGGGAAAGACATTGAGCGCGTTGACGATTTCCTTGTGGCGCTCCAGCCAGGCGTAGCCGGCCGCGATCATGGCTTTGAGCGTCGGGCCATCGATCAGTTGATGGTCGCCGCTGGTCACTGGCGCGGGGGACGGGCCGCGCTGACGGGCGGGATCCGGGCGTGCGCTGTCGCTTTCGAGTCGAAGGGAAATGTTGCTGGTCAAGGCTGCGGTCTCGTGGGAGGTGGATGGTTGTGGCAGCTAGCCGGGCTGATGATTGCCGCTGTCGCTGACGCGCAGCCCCTGCACGTGGACGTTGACAGCCTGCACCGGGATGCCGGCCGCGTCGGTGAGGGAAAAGTAGACGCGCCGCATCACGCTGGCGGCTACCTCGCTGATACGCATGCCATATTCGACAATGACGTAGATATCGACGACGATGCCTTGTTCGCCCTCGCCGATCTCGATGCCCTTGCGGCTGCCGCGCTGCAAGGAGCCAGTCAGCTCGTCCAGCCGGCTGCGGCTGCTCATGCCAACCACGCCGTAGCACTCCTTGACGGCCTCTGCCACCAGGGAGGCGATGGCCGTCTGGGATACTTCGATCCGACCGAATTTATCGTCGCGTACAGTCATCGAGCGTTGTCCACACTTCAGTTTTGCAGAATGGCGGCAGCTATGCTACTATAGCGCCTGTTCATGCCGGGATCATACCCCGAGGCGCAGCGCTCCGGGGTATTCATTTGCAAATGAGGTGTCACCATGTCCAAGTGCAAGATTTGCGGTCGTGGGCCGCAGTTTGGCAACAACGTCAGCCACTCGATGCGCCATACCAAGCGCCGTTGGAACATCAACATCCAGCGGGCCAGCCTTTCGGTCGATGGCAAGCAGCAGAGCGTGGCGGTGTGTACCAAGTGTCTCAAAACCCTGAGCAAGGCCCAATAAGCGGAGCCGGTAGCCAAGAGCTATCGGCTCTTGCTTTTTGTGACGGGTGTATTGTACTTTCTATCCCCACTTTTGACAAGGTTTTATTGTCAACAACTGGTATATTCGTTGACGGACGTGGCTCGGTCAGGCCCACTCCGGCGGACCTCCGGGGTGCTGCGCAAAGACCGGCCACAGCGCGGGTTGGGGAACTCGCAAGGACCGGCCCAACCAGGAAATCAAAGAACCGGCTCAAGTAGGGGACTGCTCTCCCGCGTCACGCGCGCTTTGAGCTGTCCACAGCCCGCGTCGATGTCGATGCCGCGACGCACGCGCAGAGTCGTGGGGATGCCGCGGCTTTGCAGGATGGCCACGAACGCGTCCACGTCCTCGCGCCGCGAGGGCTGGAAGGGCGACCCCGCCACCGGGTTGAGGGGAATCAGGTTGACGTGGCAGAGCAGGCCGTGCAGCAGCGCCGCCAGCTCCTCGGCCAACGCCGGGCTGTCGTTGATGCCAGCCATCATGGCGTACTCGAAGCTGATGCGACGGTGCGTGCGAGCAACGTAGCGCCGGCAGGCCGCGATCACCTCGGCGATGGGGTATCGGTGGTTGATAGGCGCCAGCGTGGCCCGCAGGGCGTCGTTGGGCGCGTGCAGGCTGACTGCCAGGTTGATCTGTACGTCCTCTTCGGCGAAGCGGTCGATACCAGGGACCAACCCCACCGTGCTGACGGTGATCTTGCGCGCGCCCAGGCCAAAGCCGGCCGGGTCGGTCAGCGTGCGCAGCGCCTGCCACAGGTTGGCGTAGTTGGCCAGCGGCTCGCCCATGCCCATGACGACGATGTTGGAGACCCGTGAGCGGGGAGCGGGGAGCGGAGAGTGGGGAGCGATAGACGGTGCATTATTACTCGTAACCCTTAGCCCGGAGTTGCCCGCCGCAGAGGTCGCTTCCCGCTCTCCGCTACCCACTTTCCCTCTTTTCCCTCCATCCCCCTGCTGCCGCAGCCAGCGCTCGAAATACAACACCTGCGCCGTGATCTCGCCCGGCGTCAGGTTGCGCTGCAGGCCCATCTGGGCAGTGGCGCAGAAGGTGCAGCCCATGGCGCAGCCGGCCTGACTGCTGATGCAGACGGTGTTGCGCCGGTCGTAGCGCATCAGCACGGTCTCGATCAACTGGCCGTCGTGCAGGCGGAAGAGGGTCTTGGTGGTCTGGCCATCGCGCGAGGCGGTCTCCGCGACTGGAGTCAGCAGGTCGATCTGCGCCTGCTCGCTCAACAAAGCGCGCAGACTGGCCGGCAGGTTCGTCATCTCGGCCGGATCGGCGGCGATCTGCTGGTACAGCCACTGGTGGAGTTGATCGGCGCGGTAGGCCGGCTGGCCCCAGGTGATCACCTGGTCACGCAGCGCGTCGCGGGAGAGATCGAGCAAGCGGATGGGGTGGGTGCTGTTGGCGGGCATAGCTGGAAGTGTACCACCGGGGTGGGGGTTCGGCAAACGGCAAGGGAGCGGAATATCACAGCGAATGGGGAACAGCAGATGGGGAACAGCGAATAGAAATTAGCGATACTGGCGAGAAACCATTCGTTGTTCTCTATTCGCTGTGGTATTCCGGCTCCTCTCTCCCCCGCAGGTTGCACAGCCACCCGCCTACATGTTATACTAACCACAACGAAGCGCCCACCCCCATCCGTTTACTGCGCCGGCTGGATGCACCATGGATCAACACAAGCGGGCTCGGTCAGAGACCGGCCCAAGCCACGATAGGCAGCCCCAAGTCGCCATCGTCACCGGCGCGGCCAGCGGCATTGGCAAGCACTGGGCCGGCGTGCTGGCTGCGCGCGACGACTTCCGGCTGGCCCTGGCCGACATCGACGAGGCCGGCTTGCGCGCAGCCTTCACGCCCAGCGACCGCCTGCGGCTGCACCGGCTGGACATCCGCTCGCCCGGTGACTGGCAGGCGCTGGTGCAGGACACATTGCATGCCTTTGGCCGCATCGACTCTCTCTTCAACATCGCCGGCGGCGGCCGGATCGGCTTCCTGCTGGACCAGCCGTTGGAGAACGTGGAGGTCGTCCTCGACGTCAACCTCAAGGGGCCGATCTACGGCATGCGCCTGGCCGGCCAGGTCATGGCCACGCAGCGCGCGGGCCACATCGTCAACGTCGGCTCGCTGGCCGGGCTGTCGCCCACGCCGGGCAACGCGCTGTACTCGGCCGCCAAGTCGGGGCTACGCGCCGCCTCGCTGGCCGCAGCCGTGGAACTGCGCCAGTATGGCGTCTACGTCACAGTGATCGCCCCCGACGTGGTGGACACCCCGTTGGCCCGGCGCCACTTCGACCAACCCGAAGCCGCGGCGCTGGCCCGCTCCGGCGGCCGCGTCCTCGCTGTGCAGGACGTGGAAGCGGCCTTCTGGCGTGCCCTGCGCGACCGGCCGCTGGAGATCAACCTGCCCCGCTGGCGCGGCTGGCTGGCCAAGGTCAACAGCGCATATCCGCCGTTGATGCTCAAGCTATACGAGCCGTTGAAGCGACGCGGGTTAAGGCGGCTGGAGCAGACACAATACGAACGTAACCCGTAATCCGTAACACGTAACCCGGAGGCCGACGGAGATGTCTCCGGTTACGAGTTACGAGTTACGAGTTACGCACCAGACAAGCAGTCCTCTGACACACACACACCTGAAACGGAGACCCCCATGCCCGAAATCACCGTTGGCGAGTTGTTGATGCAGTCCTTGCAGGCTGAAGGCATCGACTTGATCGTCGGCATCATCGACGGCGCGCACATTCCTTTTGTCGTCCACGCGGAGCGCTGCGGCGTGCGCTACGTCAACGCGCACCACGAGGAGGCCGCGGTCCACATCGCCGAGGGCTACACGCGCCTGGCCCACAGGCCGGCCGCGGCGCTGGGCAATCCTGGCCCAGGCGGAGCGAACCTCATCGCCGGACTGAGCAGCGCCTACGGCGAGGGCCATCCGGTCATCGGCCTGGCTTGCACGCGGCGCAGCGCAGTCAACAACCCCGACCGCGGCGGCGCCTGGCAGGCCACCGACCTGGTCGCGATGGCCCAGCCGGTCACCAAGTATAGCGCGTTAATCAGCCGGCCGGAGCGCGTGCCGGAGATGGTGCGCGCGGCCGTGCGTGCTGCCATGGCTGGCCGGCCCGGCCCGGCCTTCCTGGCCATCCCCGACGAGATGCTGGCGCAGAAAATCGACACGGCCCGGCTGCGCCTGACCCCGGCGGCCAACAACCGCGTGCTCAACCTGGGCGCGGGCGACCCGGGGCTGATCCAGCAGGCGGCCGAACTGCTGGCTTCGGCGGAACGGCCCTTCATCTACGCCGGCAAAGGCGTGCTGTGGGCCGAAGGCTCGGCCGAGCTGACAACCCTGGGCGACTACCTTGCGGCCGGCATGGGCAGCAGCCTGGGCGCGAGGGGCGTGGTGCCCGAGGATCACCCGCACTACTTCCACATCTTTGACATGCAGGCCAGCATGACGGCCCGCAACGAGGCCGACGTGGTGCTGGTGGCCGGCGCGCGGCTGGGCGAGTACGACGGCTGGGGCATGCCGCCGGCCTGGGGCGATCCCGCGCGGCAAAAGACCATCCAGATCGACGTCGATCCGCTCTCGATCGGCCTCAACCGGCCGGTGGACGTCGCCATCGTGGCCGACGCCAAGGCCGCGCTGGGGGCGCTGCTGGCGGCCGTGCAAGCCAAGACCCCGGCGCGCGAGGCCATGCCCAACCTGGCCCGCTACCGTGAGCTGTCGGCCGCCACCCTACAGGGCGGCATGGCCTACATGACGGCCAGCAGCGGACAGGGCGTCAACCCCGGCCAAATGGTGATGGTGGTCAACCAGTTCTTCAGCCAGGACGCGGTGACGGTGCTGGATGGCGGCAACACGGTGCTTTGGGGCGTGGCCTTCAACCCGATCCTCCAGCCCGACAGCTTCCTCTACTCGGTGCAGATGGGCTACCTGGGCACGGGGCTGCCCATGGCCATCGGCGCCAAGCTGGCCGCGCCGCAAAGGCCGGTCTACTGCATCACCGGCGACGGCGCGCTGGGCTTCCACGTCATGGAGCTGGAGACCGCGCTGCGCGCGGGCGCGCCGGTGGTCGTGGTGGTGGCCGTGGACGACGCCTGGGGCATGGAGAAGACGGCTTACAACTTTGCCGGCTTCGGCCCGGAGCACCACGGCGCGGTCGAGTTCGCCCCTGGCGTGCGCTACGACCTGCTGGCCCAGTCGCTGGGCTGCTTTGGCGTCAAGGTAGATGCCATCGAAGAACTCGGTCCCGCCTTGCAGGCCGCGGTGCAGTCCGGCAAGCCGGCCGTGATCCACGTGGCCGTGGACGCCGCGGTCAACGCCGATCCGATTGGCTTCAAAGAGTTCCGCTACGCGCGCACGCTGTGACGTGAAGGCGTGATCGGAATACCACAACGAGTGGGGAACAGCGGATAGACCGTGCGCAGGCCATCGTGATGCTATCAGCCATTTAGGGGATAGGCAGGTTACGGCATCCCCCAAACGAGCGACCGTGTGGTCGCTCGTTTTACTTGGGGAGAATGACCCGCTCTGCCGATGACAAGCGGGGGCACGGCAGGTACAATAGTTGCTGACCGTCGGCGTATCAGCGTTCAGCCTCACTTCGATGCCTGTTTCTGAAAGACATCTGCTGTGACCCACCCATCCACACCATCCGGCCCACCACACACAGCTCTGATCGTCTCAGCCCATCCGCTGTTCCGCGAGGGAATCGTCCGGCTGCTGGGCGACCAGGCGCGAGTGATCGGCGCGGTGGCCAGTTGGCAAGAAGTGCAGGGACTGGGCTTGAGCCAGGCGCCCAACGTCATCATTGTCGATCATGACAGCAGCGATTTGCAGGAGAAGGACCTGACGCCGCTGCTCTGGCCCGAGGCCGACGACCTGCGCGTGATCTACGTTACGCTGTCGGGCGACAAGATGACCGTGCATGAGCGGCATCAGGTGGCCGGCGCGGGCGAGGCCGATCTGTTG
>JBFYTD010000134.1:0-7564 GCA_041300885.1 Anaerolineae bacterium
CACTTCTGGTTCTCGTGGGCCGCGTTCAAGCCCGAGACCCGAATCTATCAGCGATAGGGCCGGTTGTAACCTGGCTTGCTGGCAGGCAATCTCAAGGTATGGTATGTTGCTGTCACCATGGCTGAACGCAGCAACCAGGAGTGGCTCGACGACTTGCAGGGCGCGTCGCAAGATGCGGCCGTCGTCGATCTGCGCGCGCTGCTGCTGCGCGGCCTGCGCTACGGCATGGCCAGCTATGGCGTCACCGAGGCCGACCTGGAGGACTTCGCGCAGGACGCAGTGCTCAAGGTGCTGGACAACCTGACCACCTTCCGCGGCGAGGCGCGCTTCACCACCTGGGCGCAGAAGGTCGCCGCGCGCGTGGCCTTGAGCGAGCTGCGCCGCCGCCGCTGGCGCGACGTGTCGCTGCAAGACCTGTTGGCCGAGCACGAGAACTCCGACTTCACGCCGGCGGTGTTGACCGATCCACAGCCAGATCCTGGGAAGATCGCGATGCAGCGCATGATGATGGATAAGATCCAACGCATGATCGCCGAAGAGCTGACCGACAAGCAGCGCCAGGCCATGGCCGCGGTGATGCAGGGCGGCATGCCGCTGCAAGAGGCGGCGGTGCGCATGGGCACCAACCGCAACGCGCTCTACAAGCTGTTGCACGACGCGCGCCAACGCCTGCAGCAGCGCCTGTTGCGTGAAGGATTGACGCCGGACGACGTGCTGGCGCTGTTCGCCGAAGGATAGTTGATATTCGATGTTACAACGACTGCTGGCTAAGCTAAGACGGCCACAAACTCCCCCCTCGATGGCGCCCTTGCAGCCAGATCAACTGGCCGGCATGGTGCAGATGATCGCTGCCACCCGGCCAGACGAGTTGACTTGCGACGAGTGCTTCGAGCAACTGGACCGCTTCGCCGAGCTGCATTTAGCCGGCAAGAGCGCGGCCGAGGCCATGCCGTTGGTGAAGGATCACCTGGACCGCTGCGGCGATTGCCGGGAGGAGTTCGAACTGTTGCTGGCGGCGCTGCAGGCGGAGGGGCTGCGCAGCGAATGAAGAACAGCGAATAGAGAGAGGAAACTACCCATGAAAGCCGTTTGGAACGGATCTGTTTTGGCCGAAAGCGACCAGACCATCGTGGTGGAGGGCAACCACTACTTCCCGCCCCACGCCATCCGCAGCGAGCACTTCCAGGACAGCGCCACCCACACCACCTGCGCCTGGAAGGGGGTGGCCAGCTACTACGACGTGGTGGTCGATGGCCAGGTCAACAAGGATTCCGCCTGGTATTATCCCACGCCCAAGCCGGCAGCAAAGCAAATCGCCGGCTACGTAGCCTTCTGGCGCGGGGTGCTGGTAACGCAGTAGGCGTGAAAGATGCCAACTTTTCCGAAAAGCTGGCATCTTTCACGTTCCGAAAAGCTGGCATCTTTCACGCCTCACTCACCAACGTGAATTACCGGTTGGGATAGCGGGGTGACCCTGGATCGACCAGGGCGCAGCCGCCACGCCGACCAGCCTCCCCTGAGTAAGCTCCAAACGAACGCGGGGTGCATCATCCTCAGCAGTATCTGTCGGTAGGACCCACTGCCGGTGTACATATCCCACTGCACTGCGCTCATGGGGCGCAGCGATCCAGGCTGTCCTTGCTCATCCAGAACCGTCTGCAAGATGGCGGTGCGGGCGAAGCTATGCTGGCGCAGTTGACTGACCACGGCGAAGATCAGCCGCCCCACCTGGTTGTCGCTCTCGATGGCCTGGCAGGCTGGCAGGTAGTGGCGGCGAAAGTCCTCGGCCGCCACGCCGTGCTGGATGGCCGTGGCCGCGGCTGCCTTGGCCGTGCGATATGCCGAGCCGATGCCGTCCTTGAACAGTCGGGTGGACGCGCTGTCGCCGATGAAGACGATGCGGTCGCCATAGGGCTGGCGCGCGCCGAGGACATTGATGCGGGGGGCGCACTGGCAGGAGGGCTTCTCCAGCGCTACGCCTGGCGGCAGGCAGCGCCGCACCTCCGGCGCAGCCAGGAACTGCTGCATCAGGTCGTTGCCTAGCTCCTCGCCCAGCAGACAGGCCGTCACGTACTCCCCCTTGGGGATCAACATGCCGAACTCCAGGCCGGGGATATCCAGCAGGAAAACCTGGATGGCGTTGCCCAGCGTGGCGTCCACCGTCGCTGCGCCCAGAAAATACTCGCGGATGAATGTCTTGCTGGTCTGCGGCGGCTCATAGCCGGGCGTGATCTCGGCAAACAGCTTGAGCACAGCGCTGTTGACGCCGGTGGTGACGGCCAGCAGATCGTAAGGGGTGTCGCCATCAGGCTCGTTGCTGACTATTGGCCGCCCATCGGCCCAGCCCACGTCGTTCACCCGCTGCCGGATCACCCGCGCGCTCTGCTGGATGGCCAGTTCCAGCACGTAGGCGTCGAGGCCCGTCCATCCGGGTTGGCGTAGATCTCGCGGGCCTGCGCCGCGATGCACGGCTGCAATGCGCGTGCCGGGCCGCGGCGGTGTGATCTGCGCGCTGCCTGTGTCCATGTGAACCACGTAGGAGTCGATGTTGCGCTGCACCACTGTGGCCGGCAGGTCGATGCCGTCGGCTGCCATCATCTGCACCAGGCGCTCGGACACGATGCCTGCGCAGCCGTTGCAGCCATGCGCCCCGGCTTGCTTGAAATCGCGCGGCTCGTAGATATCCACGGCGATGCGGCGGCCGGTCTGTGCAGCCATGTCCAACAGGTGATGGGCAAAGAACGCGCCGGCGGGGCCGCCTCCGATAACGGCCACGCGGGCGCCATCGCCCAAGCGAAAGGGGGAAGTGTCAGCCATGGTTGCCTCCGGGAGCATCAGCCATCCGGGGACGAAGGGCTGCGTCCTTGGCAGGAATTCGGCGCTGCGTTGCCCGAAACACCCAAAGCCCGGTCAATGAACGGAAAAGTGTAACACAAGTATGGTGCGACTGTAATTCTACCACAGTGCAGCGTGGATTGCAAGCAGCGGTCTTGGAAGTGAGACGATGCCATGTTGTCAGACTGGACAGAGGGTGATATACTACCAGCGTCGTTAACGCAATAGGGATAGCTCCATGGCACTGTTCGGCGAAAACGTAAGCGAGAATGACCTCGATCCGATGCCTGGCAGCCAGCCTGCTCAGGCGGAAGTCCGCGCCTTGCCGCAGGACCCACGCCTGTCGACCATGGCCGAGCTGGCCAGGATGACCGACTTGATCTCGACCCTGGCCCACGAGATGCGCACGCCGCTGACCTCGATCAAGGGCTACTCGACGGCGCTGCTGATGGAGGATGTCACGTTCTCGCCGGAGACCCAGCGGGAGTTCCTCCAGTTCATCGACGCTGAGTGCGACGTCCTGGAAACCCTGATCCACGACTTCCTGGAGTCGTCCATCATCGACGCGGGCATGATGCGACTCGAAGTGCAGCCGGTGAAGCTGCCGCCGCTCCTAAAAGGCGTTGTGGACGACATCGCCCGCCGCACCCAGGTCCACCGCTTCGTGGTCGATTTCTCCAAGCGCTTCCCTATCCTGGACGCCGACCCCGACCGCATTGCCCAGGTGTTGCGTAACCTGCTGGACAACGCCGTCAAATACTCGCCGGAGGGCGGCCTGATTGTGGTGCGGGGCGAGGTGCGCGAGGACGAGGTTGTCGTCAGCGTGGCGGATCAGGGCGTGGGCCTCACGCCGGAACACCTGAACCGCTTGTTCGAGAAGTACTTCCGGGCCAGATCGGGTCCTGCTCGCCACGTAGCCGGCACTGGGCTGGGACTGCGCATCGCACGCGCGATCGTCGAGGGCCACGGCGGGCGCATCTGGGCCGAGAGCCAACTGGACGTGGGCACGACGTTCTATTTCACCCTCCCCAAGGGCGGCCTGAGCCTGCAATCCACGGAGTTGTAGCGCCATGAACGAGAGAATTCTGGTCGTGGACGACGAGCCGAAGCTGGTGCGGCTGGTGCGCGAGGTGCTTACGGCCACGGGCTATCACGTCACCGCAGCCAGCAGCGGCAAGGCCGCCGTCGAGCTGGTGGCCATGGAGCAGCCCGACCTGGTGCTGTTGGACATCCTGCTGCCGCCCGGCCCCGATGGCTATGAAATCTGTCGCCGCATCCGCGAGTTCTCCGACATCCCGGTGATCATGCTCACCGCCAAGGCGCAGGAGGCCGACATGCTGCACGGCTTTGACGCCGGCGCCGACGACTACCTGACCAAGCCTTTCAGCGCCAAAGAACTGGTGGCGCGGGTCAAGGCCGTGCTGCGGCGCACCAAGCGCGCCGGCGAGACGGAGAGCACGACGTTGACGTGCGGCGGCATGGTGATCGACTTCGCCCGCTGCACGGTTAAGGTAGACGGAGCGCCGGTGGCGCTGACCCGCACCGAGTACGCGCTGCTGCGCCAGCTGGCGCAGCACCCCAATCGCGTGATGCTGCACCAGGACCTGCTGGCGGCTGTCTGGGGGGCTGAGTATCTGGACGACGTGGACTACCTGCGCGCCTACATCCGCTATCTACGCCGCAAGCTGGAACCTGATCCCGCGAACCCGCAATTCATCGTTACCTCGGCTGGAATTGGCTATATGCTGGCTTGCCCCGAAGAAGTCGAGCAGACCAGCGCCTCGTAGAACAATCCGCCGGATTGTTCGGACGCAATCCAGCGGATTGCGCTACATCAGCCCTGTTTTCATGGATTTTTCATGCCGCCCACCCGCTTTTCTATGAGATTTCCATGCAGTCCGTGCTATCATCATAAGGAACCCGTTCGGGCCAAAGCCCACCCGCTTGACTCCTAACCACTGCACAAGGAGGTGCAGACATGGATGGGGTTTCGGATGTCAAAGATCTGTCTGGCATGTCCGAAGCCGTTTTGGCCCAGGCGATAGAGGACTGCGTCCAGCAGGTGCATCTCGATAACTCCCAGATAGCCATCGATCGCCTCAGGGCGGGGGACAGCCAGGTATGCGAATACTGTAACCGCAGCTTAGCCAGGCAGGTAGCTGCATGCCTGGGCGCGCTGGACGAAAACATCCAGGCTGCCTATCTCTGCGATTATGATGCCCCAAGCGAGCCTTCGTGCTCCGAAGAGGCGGGACGGGCCCTGCCCATTCATCTGATCGTCCAGGCCACGCGCAAGACGGCCGCCTTGCACGCCGTCGTGGAAACGTGGGATCGCGCCCTGACCCGGCGCTACGCGGAGTTGGTCGGCGGCGGCCGGCCGGCGCGCATGCTGGACGTGCAGGTCGTCGACTCCAGTGATGTGGTGAGGCGCATCGGCTACGGCGCTATGCTCTCCTCACAGCATCATTCCCCCACCGAGGTTTGGAAACGCTAGAACTCCCCTGAGCACCCTTCAACCCTCAATCTGGCTCACAATCTCATCCAATGGAGGATGGCAACGTGATCGATTTCGAACCATGCCAACTGGCAGAGTCGATAAGGCCGGACGAGGCCGGAGTCTCCCTCATCTCTGTGCTGGAGGAGATCCAGGCCAAGTACCGATATTTGCCGCGCGAGGCAATGATCCTGGTCGGCGAGGGGCTGGGCCTGCCGTTGAGCCAGGTCTACAGCGTGGCCACGTTCTACAACGCGTTTAGTATGATGCCGCGCGGCCGGCACAACGTCTGCGTCTGCGTGGGCACGGCCTGCCACGTGCGCGGCGCCAAGCCGGTGCTCAACCGGCTGGAGGAGCTGCTGCACATCAAGCCCGGCGAGACCACGCCCGACTGGAACTACTCGCTGGAGACGGTCAACTGTCTCGGCGCCTGCGCGCTAGGCCCCATCGTCGTGGTCGACGGCGCCTACTCGGGGCAGATGGTGGCCGGCGACGTGGACAAGCTCCTGGCGCAGATCGAGCAGGCGGACAAGGTGGAGGCATAGCGCCATGACACACCCTTCAGCAACGAAGCTGAACACCCCCACCGACCTGGCGGCCAAGCGCGACACCATCGTCGCCAGTCGCGACCCTAACCGCACCTGTATAACCCTGTGCGGCGGCACCGGCTGCCGCGTCTACGGCAGCGAGAAAGTGCTGCACGCCCTGGAAGTCGAGATCGACAGGAGCGGCGTCGAGGCCGACGTGCGCATGACCGGCTGCCACGGCTTTTGCGAACAAGGCCCGCTGCTGGTGGTGCAGCCGCAGGGCATCTTCTACAAGTCGGTGCAGTTGGACGATGTCCACGAGATCGTCTCCAAAACCGCGGCCCGCCAGCAGGTGATCGAGCGCCTGCTCTACACCGACCCGGTCCGAGGAGAGAAGGTCGTCCACGAGCACGACGTGCCCTTCTACGCCCGCCAGACGCGCAGCCTGCTGGACCTGAACGGCCTGATCGACCCCACCAGCATCGAGGACTACATCGCGGCCGGCGGCTACGCGGCGCTGGCCAAGGCGCTGAGCCATCTGTCGCCAGAGCAGGTAATCGAGGATGTCACTCGATCCGGGCTGCGCGGGCGGGGCGGGGCGGGTTTTCCCACGGGCGTCAAGTGGAAGCTGTGCCGCGCAGCGCCTGGCGACGTCAAGTACATCATCTGCAACGCCGACGAGGGCGATCCTGGCGCGTATATGGATCGCAGCATCGTGGAGGGCAACCCGCACCGCGTGCTGGAGGGCATGGTGATCGGCGCTTACGCCATGGGCGCCACGCGCGGCTTCGTCTACATCCGGGCCGAGTACCCGCTGGCCGTCCAGCACCTCAAGATCGCGCTGGACCAGATGCGCACCCATGGCTTGCTGGGCGAGAACATCCTGGGCGCCGGCTTCAGCTTCGACATTGAGGTGCGCATCGGCGCGGGGGCCTTCGTCTGCGGCGAGGAGACCGCGCTGATGGCCTCCATCGAGGGTCGCAGCGGCGAGCCGCGCCAGCGCCCGCCCTTCCCGGCGCAGAGCGGCCTGTGGGGCAAGCCCACCAACATCAACAACGTCAAGAGCTGGGCCAACGTGCCGCTGATCATCGACCGGGGCGCGGACTGGTTCGCCAGCTTCGGCACCGAGACCAGCAAGGGTACCGGCGTCTTCTCCATGGTGGGCAAGATCAACAACACCGGCCTGGTGGAGGTGCCGCTCGGCATCAGCCTGAGGGAGCTGATCTACGGCATCGGCGGCGGCGTGCCCAACGGCAAGGCCTTCAAGGCTGCGCAGATCGGCGGGCCTTCCGGCGGCTGCATCCCGGCCGCGCACCTGGACACGCCCATGGACTACGAATCGCTGGGCAAGCTGGGCGCGATCATGGGCTCCGGCGGCTTGGTGGTGGCCGACGAGGACACCTGCATGGTGGATCTGGCCCGCTACTTCATGAGCTTTACCCAAGAGGAGTCGTGCGGCAAGTGCACGCCCTGTCGGGTGGGCACCAAGGCCATGCTCGCCACGCTGGAGCGCATCTGCGCCGGCCAGGGCCGGCCGGGCGACATCGAGTACCTGGAGGAGTTGGCGCAGGAGATCAAGGCTTCGTCGCTGTGCGGCCTGGGGCAAACCGCGCCCAACCCGGTGCTGACCACCATCCGCTACTTCCGCGACGAGTACGAGGCGCACATCCTGGAGCAGCGCTGTCCGGCCCGGGTCTGCACGGCGCTG
>JBFYTD010000135.1:0-6152 GCA_041300885.1 Anaerolineae bacterium
GACGATGTCGTCCATGCTGTGAACGTGCAGGTCCATAAAGCTGGTCGTGTTGGGGGCCGGATTGGGGATCCGATACCAATTCAGGCCGTCGTCGGTGCGGTAGATCATGCCCTCGCCTTCGCAGGCGGTGCGATTCTCGGCGCCGGAGTTGGTGCAGCCGACCGCATAGCCGCGCTGGCTGTCGAGCATCTTGATATCCCAGAAGAGCGGGAAGCCGCTCAGCGCGGGCTGGACGTTGGCTGGCTGCCACGTGACGCCGCGGTCGGTGGTATAGATGATGCGTTGGCGGTTGCCCGACATCCAACAGGTCGTCTCGTTGATGCAGGAGAGGCCGTAGAAGCGCGTCGAGATGGCGCTTGGCACCGTCCGGACCGCCCAAGAGGCGCCGTCGTTGCTGGAATAGTAGGCTCTGCCTACGGACGCGCTGTAGCAAATCCCTGGGGCTGGGCAGTCAATGTCCCACTGCACGATGTTTACCTGGTCTGGCGAGGGGATCAGGGTGAAGTTGACGCCATCGGCGGCGCGAACCCAACTGCCTTTGCGGTTATCAGGCAGGGTCGGGTCTGCATTGTGGCCGGTGGTGCCGGCTAGCGCCGTGTTGCCTTGTCCGGTGTACGCCGCTGACCAGAGGTAGCCGGCGTGGGGAGAAGCGATCCCTGTCCAATTCGTTCCGCCGTTGGTGGTTCGCAGGATGCGGGGCGAGCTGCCGCCGGCCAGAATACACGTGTTGTTGTTCTGGCAGGCCAGACCGCGCATCAAGCGGCTGGTGCCGTCGAAGTTCACCACCGACGGCACCCACGTAACCCCGCCATCGGTGGTCTTGGCGACCGTGATCGGGCCGACCTCGGTGACGTTCCAGTTGGGGCCGCCGCTGGCATAGCCGATTTGGCTGCTGGGGAAGAAGACGGTGTACCAGAAAACGCTGGGCAGGTTGAGCGGGTTACTCCAGGTGAGGTTGGGTCCGCCCTGGCGATCCGTGGCGGCCTGGGAGGCCGGGGCAGAGATCAGCGGCAGCAGCGCGATGAGCAGTCCCGCCACCAGGACTACAGGCAGCAGCCAGCGGGCGCGTCGTAACAGTTGTTGGGTTTGGTCAGACATTGTTTTCTCCTTCGGGTCAGGTTCGTTGGTCGATGGTAATCTCGCGGCCATGGAGCCAACCAGGGCCAGTGTACCAAGGCAAGATTAAGCCCAGATGAACAGGGCCGGACTCCGGAGCATCCCAGCATGACAATTTTGCAAGGCTGCCGCGGCCGAAGCGGCGGCAGTTAGCCTGTTTCACCAGTTCACGAGTCTCAGGAAAAGACGTCATGAACGGCTCTGGCATCTTCCCCTGGCTGTCTTGGCGCCTTTGGCGTGAGGCTCTGAGTTTAGGCATCCCCCGTGGAAATGCAAATCTCGACTCCCTTGTGCTCCCCCTTGCGGCCAGCCAGTTGTGCCGACTCAGTCCTGATCGGCCCCAGCCTGCTGCACGAATTCGTAGATGAACACAGGTCGGTTCTTGTCTTCGACGCGGTGACGAAAAGCCAGCCCTGGCGGCAGGTTGCCAGCTTCGGGCGTCAGCAGCGGGGCCAGGTACGGCCTCACCTCCTCGATCTCCCAACTGTTGACCACCAGGTAACGGGCGCCGCGCGCCTGGCCGTAGGCCAGCACATCGGGCCAACTGGCGTTGGGGAAGGCAACCTTAGGCAGGCCCGCGTAGAGCGTCGTGTCCGTGTAGCGGGTCATCACCGGGCTGCCGGCCGGCACATTCTCGGCCAGCCAGCGGGCGGCTTCGACGTGGTAGAACGGCTGGCGCGGCAGCTCGTTAGCAGCAATGGTGACGCCGCCCAGCAGCAGCAGTGTGATCGTCCCCGCCACGGGCAGGACACGCAGCAGGTCGACGGCTGCCCGGCGGCCGGGCGTGAGGGCAGGAGTGCTGGCGTTGGCCAAAAGGTTACGACCGCTGTCCGCGGCCCAGCGGCTGGTCTGCGCCAGGCCGGCCGCGGCCCAGATCAGCCCGATGGCCACATAGACCACCAGGAAGCGGCTGAGGACGAAGAAGAGCCAGATGCTGGCCAGCGGCGCGAGCGCCAGCAGCAATAGCAACTCGCGGCGCCAGCGGGCCCGGGTCCACGGCTGGCCGAACAGCCCCAACGCCATCAGCGCCACGATCCACGGCGTGAACAGGTCTTCATGGAAGAGGGCATGGGCCGTGTCCTGGAGGTTGGCGCGTACCAGAATGGCGAAGCGCCGCGGGTCTTCGGCGATCCAGGCGGTCATGCTCTTGTTCAGGGCTTGCGGCGACAGCCAGAGGATCTCCTGGCCCGAGTCGTCCAGCGAGGCCGCGGCCTGGTCGTGCATGGTTTGGCTGTCGTTGACGTAAGCCCAGGCGATGTCCATGCTCACGCCTTGCTTGCCGCTGATGACCCAGAGGCCGGTGGCGCGGTGCAGATAGAGCACGTAGGGCAGCGCCAACAGTGCGGTAATTGCCACCGCGATGGCGCCGCTGGCCAGCAGCCTGGCCGGCTGGCGGCGGCCCGAGGCCAGCCAGATGAGGCCCAAATAGACTAGCATGACCGCCAGGAAGACCAGCGCCTCGGGCCGCACCAGGTAGCCCAGGCCGAAGGCGACTCCCATCAACGCAGCCCAGGCCCAGGTCGGCGCGCGCGCGCCAGCTTCGCTGCGCAGGCTCTGCGAGCAGCGCAGGGTGGCGTACAGCCCGGTCAGGACGAACAGCGTGTAGGGCGGCTCGGTCATGGTGCTCCAGTAGAGTGGGCTAACAGCCAGGGCGGGGTAGGTCGCGCCCAGCAGCGCAGCCAACAGCCCGACCCGCCGGCCGTACAGCTCCCGGGCCAGCCCGTACATGGGCAGGATGACCAGCGAGCCCAGCAGCACGTGGGCTGGCCCGGACGCGGCCCAGCCCAGCGGCAAGCCCAATGTCAATCCGACCATGGCCAGCATCGTGACCAGCGGCGGCTGCTGCAAGTCCACGACGCCGCTCAACTCGATGTAACCGTTGCCGGCCAGCAAGCTGCGGGCGATGGCCAGGTAGGACGACTCGTCCCAGCGGGCGACGCGCGGCAGCCCGGTGAAAGCCAGGCGGATCACAAAGCCGAGGACGAAAATCAGAATGAGTATCCATCGGACGTCGATGGTTGTGGGGCGATTGTCAGGGGATCGCTGGTTCATAGCGTGCTGAAGGCCTCTGCTTAGACTTCGGACGGCAAAGCCGGCCGCAGGAGTCCGGCAAGCGCAGTTCAGGGGCATAGAGCAGGCTCATCCCTGAGGCGGCTACTTCCGAGATCCTGAGCTGGACAATTCTACACCAACTTGCCCTGATTGGCTGAAAACCGGTTGGGTTGGATGACGCCCCTGCGCGCCAAGTGTTGACAGCCCCCAACCGAGCGGATATACTACGCGACGTTGGTAGTGTTTGCCGTGAACTGCACCGCAATCCACATGACAGCTTTTCAACCTCATGTCCCCACCATCTGGTCCTGACCAAAACCCAACCCCAACGCCTTTGGCGCCAGAGCCATCTATGGCTGGCGACAGTACCACTTCGCAAGACAGGCTAACCCATCAGGGGCAGAGTCGCGGCCGGGTCTGGCTTGTTGCATCGGTGATCACGCTGGCGGCCCTGGGTTCCCGGCTGATCTGGGCGCTGCAAGCGCGCACGCTGCGCTGGGATGAGCCGGATTACCTGATACTCGCTCGCAACCTCCTGGCGGGCCGAGGCTACCAGATCTACGGCCAGCCCGATCTGATGTGGCCGCCCGGAACGCCGCTGTTCGCTGCCCTGTCCCTGGCGGCCGGCGTTTCGGTCGACTACGCCTTGGTGGTCTGGCACGTCCTGGCCGGCGCCCTGGCCTGCGCGCTGCTGTTTGGCCTGGCGCGTGACGTGACGGGCAGCACGCTGGTGGCGGCCCTGGCCGGGCTGTTGGCTGCTTTTCTGCCCGCGTTGGCGGTCTGGCCCCTGTACTGGGGCAGCATGACCGAGCCGCTCTTCCTGGCGCTGTGGTTGGCCGGCCTGTGGGCCACCTGGCGGACCCTGCGGGACGGCGGCGGGCTGGCGGCCGGGCTGGCCGGCGCCGCTTTTGGCGCCAGCTATCTGGTGCGCAGCGAGGGAATGTTCTGGTGGGCGCTGTTTTTGGTGCTCGTAATGCTGGTCGCCATCAAACAGCGGCAGCGCTGGACGACGCCCTTGCTCTTTGCCTTGGGCTTTATGGTGTTCGCACTGCCCTACGTCGCGTACCTGTACAGTAATACCGGCCGCCTCATGATCAGCGGCAAGACGGGCATTGTGGTCTTCCTTAGCCCGTATTTTGTCGAGCTGGGCGGCTTGGGACATGACCTGCTGACCTCGCTGGACAGCACGGGCCGCGAGATCATGTGGCTGTCGCCGGAGCAGTTTGACATCAGCTTCCTCCAGTCGGTGCTGCACGACCCGGCCGGGTTTGTGCGCCTGGTGCGAGCTAACCTGGCGCTGGCTCAAGAGGGGCTGTTGGATGTACTGGTTGGACCCTGGATCATCGCCGTGGCCTTCCTCGGTTTGTTTGCCCAGCCGTGGCGCCGGCGCAGGTTGATCGCGGAAGGGTTCTGGCTGGCGGCGCTTCTGCCCATGGCCATCCTCTTCATCTCCAAGGTGGAGACCCGCTATCTGATCCCGCTAGCGCCGATCCTGCTGGTTTGGACAGCCTATGGAATGGTGGGCCTGGGGACTTGGCTGGTGGGCACGGGGGAGCAGGTGCGCCGTTGGGCCAGGCCCGCCACGGCAACCAACGCAACAACCCTGTCTCGTCGTGCGGCGGTGGCCGCGCTTGTGCTCCTGATGGTCGTTTTGGCTATTGCGCTGCGCATGCAACTCAAGACCGCGCGCGTCGAACAGGCCACGCTGACCCCCTCACACAAGGCGGCCGGCCTCTGGTTGGCCCAGAACAGCCAGGAAGGCGAGGCAGTGATGACGCGCGCCCGTGAGCTGGCCCTTTACGCCGACCGGCCGTTGGTGGCGCTTCCCCGTGGGGACTGGGCCACTGTGCTCGACTATGGCCGGGCCCGGGGCGCCGACTACCTGGTCATCGACAACTGGGAGATCGACGCGCTGCGGCCTCAATTGGCTTTTCTGCTCGATCCCGCCCAGACGCCGCCGGAGGCCGAGTTCCTCCAATCCTTCGACGACCCGCGGCGTACCACCTTTATCTATCGGCTGAACCAGTAAGGGGAGAGGGAGCGTCCTATCCGGCGCTGAAGCTGAACTCGACGATCTCCTGCCGGGGCATGTCGGGGATCGGCCAGGTGCGTCCGCGCTGCGCGCCGGGCAGGCGCGCCAATTCGCTGGCCTCGTCGTCGCTGATAGCCAGCACCAGCCGGCCTTCGGGGTGCAAATGCTGGCGCGCGCGGACGACGGCCGCAGCCAGGAAGCTGGAGCGGCTGCCCTCGAAGCGCGCGCCGGCCAGCCGCATCAACGCGGCGCTGACGCGTGGGCTGCGGCGCAGCAGGCTGGTGACGATGCGGCTCAGCTCGGTCTCGTCGGGCCGCAGGGGCGGATTGAAGGCGATCACGTGAAAGTGGCCCGTGATTCGGTCGAACAGGTGGGAGTGGTAAACGCGAACCCTGCCTGGGCCGGCGCCGGCCAGCCCGTTGCGTTCGGCATTGGCCTGGGCCAGCTCCACGGCGCGTGGGCTGACGTCGACGGCGTCTACGTGCCAGCCGCGCTGGGCCAGGTAGAGGCCCACATAGCCGGTGCCGGCGCCCAGGTCCAGGGCGCGGCCCGGCATGGGGCTGGCAGCCGCGGCTTCAGCCAGCAGGCGGGTGTCGTTGCGCACGCCGCACACGCCCACGCTGTCGTGGATGCGCAGGGGCGGCAGCGCTGCGTTGTCGGCCGCAGCGCCGGAAGGCAGAGGGGAGTCAGTCATGGTCTGGTTCGACGGTGGTTTCTTGCTGCGCCGGCTGCGTGCTGTCGCCAACCTCGGCGGCTGTGCGTTGCAAGGTTGCTACCGCGTGGCGCAGCAGGCCCAGCTCCTGGGTCAGCACCTTGATGCGGTCCTCGTTGCGGGAGATGGTCAGCGACAACTGGAAGATCAGCAGCAGCAGCCCCACCACAGCCAGCAGTAGCAGCAGGGCCGGCGGATACTCGAAGCCCAGGCTGAAGGCAAGGTGATCCAGCCAGGGAA
>JBFYTD010000136.1:0-6079 GCA_041300885.1 Anaerolineae bacterium
GCGGCCGACTTCCCGGCCGTGCTGGCCTGGGCCGAGAGCCAGGCCGCGGCGCGCGGCGACGACGAGTTTGGCATGCAACTACCGTTGGTCAACCGCCACGCCGTGGACTACCTGCTGGGCCGCGGCTTTCAGCTCGAGGACTTCACCGTCTTCTTCATGAGCGACGAGCCCTTCGGCCGCTTCGAGAACTACGTCATCACCAGCCCGCCGTTTTTCATTTGAGGTTGAGAACCACGGTTAGCTTCACGGTCACCAATGGAAACGGGCGGGCTCGGTCAGGCCCACTCCGGGGTGCTTCGCAAAGACCGGCCCGCGCGGTTAGGATGCGGCAATGACCAATCTACCTATGACCACTACACCAATTTACCAACTGATCGTCATCGGCGGCGGCCCGGCCGGCTCGACCGCAGCTTTGCGGGCGCGGGAGCTAGGCGCGTCCGTCGCCCTGGTCGAGCGTGGCGCGATGGGCGGCACCTGCACCAACGACGGCTGCGTGCCGACGCGGGTGCTGGCCCGCGCCGCCCGGCTGATGGCCAACGCCAGCCAGTACCCCGACTACGGCATGGCCGCGCCGCTGCCGGAGCTGGACTTTCAGCGCCTGCTGGCCCGCACCCAGGCCATCGTCTACGAGATCCACGAGAAGAAGCAGCTCATCGGCCACCTGGATGCGTCGGGCGTGGCGGTCTATGCGGGCGTGGGCGAGGCAGCGTTCGTGGACCCGCACATTATTGCCCTGCCCGACGGACGCCAGTTGCGCGGTGAACGCTTCATCCTGGCGGCCGGCGGCCGCGCCCGGCGGCTGGACTTCCCCGGCGAGGAGCTGGCCCTGACCCACAGCGACATCTGGCGCTTGCAGGCCTTGCCGCGCTCGGTGGCCATCGTCGGCGGCGCGGCCACCGGCTGCCAGCTCGCCGCCATCTTCGACGCCTTCGGCAGCCAGGTGACCATCCTCGATGTGGCCCCGCGCATCCTGGCCGCCGAGGACAGCCTGGTGGCGCAGGTCATGACCGATGCCTTCGGGCGCCGCGGTATCGCCGTGGCGACCGGCATCGGCGGCATCGAGCGCATCGAGCGGGCCGGCAAGGAGTTGGCATTGGTCTATCGTCAGGGCAGTGAGGTGCAGACCGTGATGGCCGAGGCGGTGGTGCTCTCCACCGGCTGGCTGGGTAACCTGGACGGGCTGAACCTGGCCGCAGCGGGCGTGCAGACTGACGGCCGCTACGTCCTCGCCGACGCCACATGCCGCACCTCGGCGCCGCACATCTTCGCAGCCGGCGATATCGACGGCCGCATGATGCTGGTGCAGAGCGCAGGCTACGAGGCCAGGATCGCGGCCGAGAACGCCGTGCTGGGCGGATCGGGCCGCAAGGAGTATCAGATCGTGCCCCATGGCGGCTTCACCAACCCGGAATACGCCAGCGTGGGACCGACCGAGGAGCAGGCGCGCCAGCAGCGCAACGTGGCCGTGGCCGTCGTTCCATACGCCGACCTGGACCGGGCCGTGATCGATGGCCGCACCGAGGGCTTCTGCAAGTTGATAGTCGACCGCGAGACGCATCGCCTGGTGGGGGCGCACGTGGTGGGCGAGCAGGCGCTGGAGATCGTCCACGTGGCCGCGGCCGGCATGGCGGCGGACATGCGGGTCGAGCAACTGGCCGAGTTGCAGATCGCCTATCCCACTTTCACCGCCGTCCTGGGCCTCGCCGCCCGGCGCATCGCGGCCGAGTTGGGCGTCACGCCGCTGACCCCCGAATGGCGCACGTTGGGCCGCGCGCCGGCTGAGTGGGAACGCAGCGATTAGCGTGTTCGTGTCATCAGGTAGGCGGCTGCACTGACCGAGATCAGTGCCTGATCGAAGCTCGGCCGGTAGTCTGCGTTCGGATAGTCACGGGCTTCGTGTCCGTCGAGCTTCGCGTCTTCGTGAATCTTCGCGACTTCGTGCTCCAGACGCCCTTCGTAACGCTTTTCGTAACGTTTTGTGGACGATGGTGATGTACAATTGAAAACATGACAACAAAGACAACCCCCCAACTCGCTAAGCCTCCGCCAGGCACCCAGCCTCCTGGCCGCTGGCTGCGCATCGCCCGCGTGGGTGCCATGCTGTTCATGGCCTTCTGCATCATCACCTTCTTGTGGGGTTTGTTGCTTTTTCCGCGCTATGGACTGGCCAACCTGGATGCCATCCGTCCTAACGACAACTGGAGCGACGAGACATTATTGACTGTCATCGCCGCCGCTGGTCTGTCGGTGGCTCGCTTGGGCTACGCTCAACTGGCGGTGGACGTGCTGGCCGCATTGAGCATGGTGGCTGTGGGCTTGGTCATTTTCTGGCGCAAGGCGGATAGCTGGTTTGGCTTGTATACGGGCGTGTTGTTTGTCTGGTTTGGCACACAGGCCAACTTCGTGACTGATCCTGTCGGACAGGTTCTTCCCTTTCTCGCCCCTATCGACAGCATCCTCGGCAACCTGGTATGGCTGGCCTTCTTCCCCCTGTTGTATCTGTTCCCCAATGGTCACTTTGTGCCGCGCTGGACACGTTGGCTGTTGCCGGTCTGGCTCGGCCTGATGGCTCTTTTCAGCCTGCAACTCCTCCCTGACTCGTTGGCGTTTGCGCCGGTGGCGTTGTACCTGGTGCTTGGCATTGGCAGCCAGGGCTATCGTTTTGCCCGCCGGTCGAATCCCGTCCAGCGCCAGCAAACCAAATGGGTACTGTTCTCTTTTGCATTTCTTGTCGTTATGGCGATCTGGTCAATCAGCATTCTGGCTGGAAACCAATCGGAGCAGCAGTTCACTGTGCGCGATCTGTGGGTTTCGACGATAGCAGTGAGCCTCTTCACTGTCAGTCTCGCCATGCTCCCCATCAGCATCGGCGTCGCCATCCTGCGCTACCGCCTATGGGACATCGACGTCATCATCCGCAAGACACTGGTCTACACCGTGCTAACCGCGCTGCTGGCGTTGGTCTACTTAGGCATCGTCGTGCTGTTACAGGCGCTGTTCGGCCGGCTGGCGGGCGTGGAGCAATCGACGCTGGCCATAGTGATCTCAACCCTCGCCATCGCCGCGCTGTTCACGCCGCTGCGCCGGCGCATCCAGGATGCCATCGACCGGCGCTTCTACCGCAAGAAGTACAACGCCCAGCAGGTGCTGGCCCAATTCGCGATCACCGCGCGCGACGAGACCGACCTGGACGCGCTGCTGGCCGAGCTGGCGCGCGTGGTGGATGAGACCTTGCAGCCGGAGCATGTGAGCGTGTGGCTGACTCCTTCGGGTCATAAGTCGGAGGCGGTGCAACGATGATCAACCAAATAGCGGGTCGTCGAGACGCCAACCGTATTCTCGGCAACCTCGTGCTTGGGCTACTCCTGGTGTTTTGGCTCTGGATGTTGTTTGACCTGATCGCTCACCCTGTTAGCGCGGGGCCCAATGCGGGCGGCCCCGTTTTTCGCTGGCTCTCAGCACTGGCTGGGATAATCACCGTCTTGACGGCCCTCTTTGTGATGCGGCGTGTGCCAGACAACCTGGTGGGTCCGTTGCTACTCTTGTGGGGCGTGGGTGCGAGCGGCTGGTCGCTGCGCTCGGAATGGGCGAATGTGCAGGTTGGAACCTTGGCAACCACGGCCTTTGGCGTGGTGTTTTTCTGCATATCTTGCCCGGCGGCTATCTTGCTGCTATTGTTATTTCCGGATGGCAAACCGTATCCGTCGCGATTGGCACGCTGGCTTCCACCTTTGACGGGTCTGTTGGTCGTGGCCGGCATGTTTTACATGTTTGGCTTTTATGCGCCAGACTCGCCGGGCAACATTCCTAATCCTCTCTACATTCCTGCGTTGCGGGGCGCTGGGCAAATGGTTTACCTGGCGGCGTTTCTCGTGGGAATGGTCATCGCCCTGGTCACCTTGGCCCTGCGTTATCGCTCCGGCGATGAACGCCTGCGGCTGCAGATCCGTTGGCTGGCCTGGTTACTCGGAGTCGGCATCCTGCTGGGTGTAATCCCGTTCGAGAGGCTGATCGGACAGCCAGTTGCCCTCTGGTTCGTTCTGTTCACCTTCATCTTTTGGCAATCCTTCCTGGCCGTGGGGATCGGTGTCGCCGTGCTGCGCCACAACCTTTGGGACGTCGACGTCGTCATCCGCAAGACGCTGGTCTATTCGGTGCTGACCGCGCTCCTGGCGTTGGTCTACTTCGGCAGCGTGGTGCTGTTACAGGCGCTGTTCGGCCGGCTGGCGGGTGTGGAGCAATCCACGCTGGCCGTGGTGGTCTCGACGCTGGTCATCGCCGCGCTGTTCACCCCGCTGCGCAGGCGCGTGCAGGACACCATCGACCGCCGCTTCTTCCGCAAGAAGTACAACGCCCAGCAGGTGCTGGCCCAGTTCGCACAGACCGCGCGCGACGAGACCGATCTGGATGCGCTGCTGGCGGAGTTGGCGCGCGTGGTGGACGAGACGTTACAGCCGGAACATGTGAGCATCTGGCTGCGCAAGCAGTGAAATGGATGGATTCGGAGTGGCTCAGGTCGGCGGCAAAGTCCGGACCACGAAGCCGCGAACTTGCGCGAAGACGCAAGCGCGAACGGCACCTTCGCGATCTTCGTGCTTCGTGCCTTGGGAAATCTTCGCGGCTTCGTGATACAGACGCCCTTCAAGACGCTTTTCGTAACGTTTTTTTGGACGGTGGTGGTGTATGATGGACAGCAACTCGCGCCACACGACTATACTTGGGCGCATGCCAAATCAACAATTCATCGATCCCCGAACCCACACCGGCGTGGTCAGTCTGACCGTCGCCGACTTGGCGCGCTCGCTGCGCTTCTATCGCGATGTGCTGGGGCTGGCGCCGGCTGAGCGCAGCAACAATAGCGCGCTGCTGGCCGCCGGCGATACACCGCTGCTGTACCTGGTCGAGCTACCCGGCGCGCAGCCTAAGCCGCCGCGCTCTACCGGCCTCTATCACTTTGCGATCTTGCTGCCCAGCCGGCCCGAATTGGGCCTCTGGCTGCGCCATGTGTTGGAAATCGGCTGGCCGCTGCAAGGCTGGTCCGACCACGGCGTCAGCGAGGCGATCTACCTGGCCGACCCTGACGGTAACGGCATCGAGATTTATCGCGACCGCCCCCGCAGTGAATGGCCGGTGCTGGACGGCGCGCTGCAGCTGACGACAGATCCCCTGGACGCGCAAGGCCTGCTGGCGCTGGCCGGCTCGGCTGCCCCCTCAGGATACGTGATGCCAGCTGGTGCGGTCATGGGCCACGTCCATCTGCACGTGGCCAGTATCCCCCAGGCGCAAGCCTTCTACTGCGACGTGTTGGGCTTCGACCTGGCGCAGCGCTACGGCCCCAGCGCGTTGTTCGTCTCGGCCGGCGGCTATCACCACCACATCGGGCTGAACACCTGGGCCGGCGTCGGCGCGCCGCCCGCGCCGGCCGGCTCGGCCGGGCTGCGCTACGTCACCGTGGTTATCCCCGATGAAGCGTCGTTGACGTCGTTGGTTGGGCGGGTGCAGGGAGCGGGGATCGCCGTCGTCCCGCAGGACGGCGGCTGGCAGTTACAGGATCCCTCCGGCAATGGCATCCGGCTTCGGGTCGGAAAAGCAGGGTGAGAGGGCGCAAAGATGCCATTTCTTCCGCAGAAATGGCATCTTTGCTTGTGCTACAACGCCTTGAGCGCCTCGAACGCCGCCTGGAAGCAGCCCATGGGTGCGGCCACCAGGCCCGCGCCGACCATGCCCACGCCCGGCTCTTTGTGCGCGATGCCGGTGTTGAGGCGGGGGGTGACGCCGCTCTCGACCACCCGGCGCACGTCGATGCCGACCGGCGTGCCGCGGAAGTTCAGCGCCGGGATGCTGAAGGCGCTGTGTTCGCCGGCGGTGATCTCGACCATGGCCAGGGTGGTGTTCAGCGCGTCCTGCGGCGTGCCGCCCACGAACTGGACGATGGCCGGCGCGCCGGCCAGGGCGAAGCCGCCGATGCCGCCGGTCTCGGTGATCGCGCTGTCGCCGATGTCAGGGTTGGCGTCCTCGGCTTTGTAGCCGGGCAGCCACAGCCCTTCGACCATGGGCGCGGGCGCGGTGAACCAACGTT
>JBFYTD010000137.1:0-6064 GCA_041300885.1 Anaerolineae bacterium
ACTGGCGCTTGGCGCGCTGGATGATCAGGTAGACGGCGTTGGGGGTCGTTTCCAGGGCGCGCGCCACCACGTCGGCGGCTATGTCGTCGCCCAGGCAGTTGAGCACGGCCACGCGGTAGCGCTCGGAGAGGCGCGCCAGGCAGCGCTGCATCAAGTCATGCACCTGCTGTTGCTGCGCGCGGCGGGCCGGATCGATCGCCGGCGACGGGTCGGCCAGCTCCACGGCCAGCGCCGGCTCGGCGCCGTTGTCGTCGTTGGCGCCGGCCTGGGGTAGGGGGCTGCGGCGGGTCCAGTAGGACTTGCGCAACTCCATGGCGGCCTGATTGCGCACGATCTGCGCCGCCCAGGAGGTGAAATTGCCCACAGCGCTGTAGCGGCTCAGCAGGGCGAAGTCATCGCGCGCCAGCTTCTCCAGCGTCTCCTGCACGAAGTCCTGGGCCAGGGCGGCCATCTCCTCGGCTGCAAAGTCGGCCAGCCGGTACAGATCGCTCTGGCGCAGGCGCAGATAGTTGTAAGCCACCACGTAGAGGTAGCTGGCCAGGTCCTGGTGCGCCTGGCGCTGCGCAGCGACGCCGCAGTCGCCACTCAATTCCTCGACCCAAGCTCGGTTGGTTCGTTGTCCCATAGTACTGATAGAAGACCCGTGCGGTGGTTTGCAGGCCGGAAAATAACGTGGGGACTATAACACAAATCCAATGGCAAGTCAACCAGAAAAGCCTTTGGAAGACGTTTCCAGCCCATGACAGATTGCCCAGCCGGTCGGCATCCGTGTTGCCATCGACCAACGGCACGATGCGACCACGATCCCAGGGATCGCGCCAGGTTCTGATTGCTGACTGCCACGGACTCGATGCCGGCGATGTAGTGGCCGGCGAATTCCCTATACGTTATGAGAAAGGCAGACACCATGACCGGACAGATGAACGATACAACGGCTGCGATGGACATCGCTAGCCAGGACTTCTCCGTTTTTGCCAATAGCATCGCCAGTTTTCAGCGACCGCGCGGCAAATATCCCGAAGAGCGCGCCCGTGGTTTTTACGATTGGCAATCCAATCGGCGACGCCAGGGCATTTGGTTTTACTCGCGATCGCTCAATCGAGAGCCAGGACCGGCCACCGATATCCTGTCGGACAGCGGCCGGCGTTACGTCGGCATCAACTTCGCATCCCAGGATTACCTGGGACTGGCCGGCCACCCGCAAGTAATCGAGGCGGCCAGCGCTGCGCTGCGCTCCTTTGGTCCGCATAGCGCTGGGTCGCCCACGCTGCTCGGCAACACGGCTCTGTCACTACAACTGGAACGAGAAATCGGCGAGGCGCTGCGCATGCCCGAAGTGGCGCTCTTTCCAACGGGCTGGGGCGCGGGGTTTGGCGCGATCGCGGCTCTGGTGCGGCCCTACGATCACGTGGTGATGGACAGGCTTTCTCACGCCTGCCTGCAACAGGGCGCAGCCGCGGCAACCAAGAACGTGCATCGGACAGAGCACCTCAGCGTCGACGCGATTCGCGAACACCTGAAGCGCATCCGCCAGGAGGACGACCACAACCTGATTCTGGTGATCACAGAAGGTCTGTTCTCCATGGACGCGGACATGCCTGACATCGCTGCGATCCAGGCCACGTGCCGCGAGTTCGACGCCGTGCTGTTGGTGGACATCGCGCATGACTTTGGCTCCATGGGGCCAGGCGGAACGGGTGCGCTGGGCCTGCAAGACATGCTCGGCCGGGTAGACCTGGTCATGGGCAGCTTCTCCAAGACCTTTGCCTCCAACGGCGGGTTCGTGGCAGTGAACAGCCCGGCCGTCAAACAATACCTGAAGTTTTACGGTGGTCCGCACATCTTCTCCAACGCGCTGTCGCCCGTTCAGTGCGCCAGTGTCAGTGCAGCGCTCCAGATCGTGCGCTCATCGGAAGGCAACGCGCTCAGGGATCAGCTGCTTCACGTGTCAAAGACTCTGCGCAGCGCCTTGCAGGACCAGGGGATCGCCTGTTTGGGCGTGCCATCGCCGATCATCCCCGTGGTGATAGGCGAGGAACGAGTCGCAGCGGTGGCCGCCAAGATGATCGCCGAGCGCGGCGTCCTGGCCAACCTGGTGGAGTACCCGGCCGTGCCCTTGGGACAGGCTCGCTTTCGCATGCAGGCGATGGCGTCCCACACGGCGGAGCAGGCGCAACAGGCAGCAGATATCGTCGCCGACGCCGTGCACTTTGCCTCGTCGATCTTTGGCAACGGCCACGCACAGGAAGCATAACGGCTCACAGATTACCCGCGCCATCTGCATCAATTAGTGCACAAGTGCCGGAGTTCTTTGCTCCTGGCCAATATCTCACCTCAAGGAGGCACAGTCATGTCTACATTGCGCAAGTTCGTCGTCTTTGTTCTCGCTGCCTTGATCATCGCCGTGCTGGCGCCGGCTGCCCCGGCGGCGGCCCACTGCACCGCGTACCATCCTCATCACTGCGTCGATGACATCTATGACACGGTCAATCCATCGGCGCCCAGCAGCAGCCAGGTCTACGAGTTCACGCTGATCAACAGCTCCAACGAAACCGTCTATGTGGCCTACGGTAAGTACCGGCCCTACAGCAGCCGCAGCGGCGACCTGGCAGTCGTCACCCTGGCCGCCTGGACGGCCGAGGGTTGGTGGAGCGTGGCGCCGGGCACAAGCCGCAACATCTACCGGTCGAACAGCGATGAACACATCTACTTCCGGTTTGAGAGCTCCAGCGACGCCATCGTACCGAGCAGCTATGAATCATCGGCCGAGTTCTGTACGTCCAACTACGCCTTTTACTCGGAAGAGATGGAGCAACAGCAGCCCAGTAATCGCTACAACTTCAGGATCAGGGCCAACGGCCAGAACACGAATGCTGCCACCTGCGCTGAAGCGGGCGGCCAATGGGAGACGTTCTACAAAATGCGCGTTCACATGGATTTCACCGTGAACTAACAGGCTTCGGCCCGGTCTTTGCAGAAACGAACGTGCCGCAAAGACCGGGCCGTGACCTTCAGGCGGAATCAAGGGCGCTGCTGCTCGCCGGCAGCACACGCCTGAGCGCGTCATACCGTGCCCGCTCTCGGGGAGACATCGGCCGCTTGGCGGCAGATCGCGCAGGCGCACCGCGGCCAGCTCTAGAGCCAGCGGCAGCCCATCCAGCGCCACGCACAGCGTCGCCAGCGGAGCCAGCGGCCACTCTTGCTCGCCGTACAGGTCCAGGGGAACGCGGCTGGTGCAGAGCAGCTTCAGGTGCGGCGATCGGCTCAACCATTCGGCGAACAGTGGGGTGATCTCCAGGATGTGCTCGCAGTTGTCGATCATCAGCAGCAAGCGGCGCGGCGCCAGATAGGCTTCGATGGCCTGTTCCAGCGGCTGGCCGGGCGCGGGGCCTGACTCCCGCGCCCGCAGGACGGCATACGGCACGTCGCCAGCCGAGGCCACGTCGGCCAAGGGCACGAAGGCGACCCCATCGGTGAAATCGGGCAGGGCCTGGTTGGCCACAAACAAATTTTACGCAGACGATTTCAGAACAAAGCTGTCACAAAATGTCACCACCGGTCACGGCGCAAGCGTTATAATAGCACACAGTTGAGGCGAATGAGAAGCCATGTTCATGCAACGCCTGATTGTGACCATCACCATCGTCGAAACGACAACTATCACGATAATGCAGACAGGAGAGACCTATGAAGAAGACACGATTGACCTTGCTCATCCTCATGACGGCCGTTGCGCTGATGGCCGCAGCGTGCGGCGGCGCAAGCGAAGCGCCGGCAGCGCAGCCCGCAACAGCGGCAGCACCGGCCCAGCCAGCTCCGGAACTGCCGGCGGCGGACCAGCCGGCGGCGGAAGCGCCTGACGCGGCCGCAGAGGCGTCGGCCTGCGAAGATTACTTCGGCTTCTGCATCACCGCCCAAGCCACGGGCGCAGTGAACGCCACAGGCGCAGGCGGCTGGGCCAGCAGCAGCAACACCGACTGCACAGCTTTGGCCGCGGCCGGCGATGCCCGCATCCTGGAGCTGCCCAACCTGCTGGCCGCAGGCGAGCAGCAGATCACCGTGGCGCTGACGCGCATCGGCGCGTACACCGGCCCCGGCACGTATGAATTGGCTGCCACGGCTACGGGCGGGGCCATGCCCGACCAATTCCCCGCGCTACAGGTAGGCAGCCGCGCGTTCACCAATGGCGCAGACACCACCGCCACCGTCACGGTCAACGCCGACGGCTCCGGCACGCTGGAGGCCAAGAACCTGGTGGAGATGGACGCCATGCAGGGCGCCACGCCCGATCCCAGCGCCCGCCTCGACTTCGCCATGCAGTGGACGTGCCAGGGCGGGCAGTGAGCGGTAAACGCGTGAACCTGATTACCCATCATCAAGGAGAGACTGAGATGAAATGCGCATGGAGTGTTTGTTTGGGTGTGTTAGTTCTGGTAGCGATGTTTGCGCCTCGCAGCGTCTATGCTGCCAACGCTGTGGTGGGCAACGGCTCGCCGGCCAGTTGCACTGAGGCCGCTTTCGACGCTGCCCTGGCCACGGCCAGCAACGGCGGCGGCACGATCACGTTCAACTGCGGCCCGGCCGTGAAGACGATCAACTTCACCGACAGCAAGTTCCTCAACGTGGGCACGGACAACGTGACGATCGACGGAAACAACCGCATCGTGCTCAAAGCCGCCAACGCGGAACGCCACTTCTTCGTGGGTCCCGTCACCTTTCGGCTGCGCAACATCACCCTGCGCGAGGGCAACTCGCTGGGCGGCGGCGGCGCCGTCGAGGCCTCGGGCGCACAGGTGATCGTGGACAACGTCCAGTTTCTCGACAACCGGGCCACCACCAACGGCGGAGCGATCTATTGCTTCGGCGGCACGCTCACCGTCCGCAACAGCCGCTTCGAGAACAACAGCGCGGATACCGGCGGGGCGATCTTCAACGACTGCACGGCTGAGCTGGATAATGTCATCTTTCGCAACAACCGCGCCATCGGCGGCCTGGGGCGCGGCGGGGCCGTGGAAAACGCGCAGTCGGGCGCGCTGACCGTGCGCAGCAGCCGCTTTGAAACCAACAGCGCGCTGGACGGCGGCGGACTCTTCGTGGCCGGCGGCTCCACGGCCACGCTCGACTCCGCGGCCTTCGTGGGCAACAGCGGCGGCTACGGCGGCGGCATCGAGAACAGCGGCGCGCTGACCCTGACCAACAGCCTGTTCCAGGGCAACACCGTCACCGGCAGCGGCGGCGGGCTGTGGAACATCGACGGCACGGCGCAGGTGCAGCGCACCACCTTCACCGGCAACACGGCCTACGAGGGCGGCGGGGTAAACAGCTACGGCCGGTCGCTGGAGATGCGCGAGGTCAACCTGCTCGACAATCGCGCCATCGGCTCGCACGGCGGCGGCCTCTACCATGCCGGCGGCACGGCATTCATCAGCAACGCTACCATCAGCGGCAACCAGGCCAGCGATCCGGCCGGCAACGGCGGCGGTATCTACCAATCCTCCGACGACAACCTGACCCTGACCAACGCCACCGTGGTGAACAACCAGGCCGGCTCGCTGGGCGGCGGGCTGTACCACTATGGCCGCTACGCCGTCCTCACCAACGTCACCATGGGCAACAACCAGGCCGGGGCGGCCGGCAGCGCCATCTACGAAGACTCGCCACAGACGCCCGGCCAGCCAGGCCTGGTGCAGATCGTCAACAGCGTCATCTTTGGCAGCGCTGTGAACTGCGATGGCGGGCTCTTCCAATCGCTGGGGTACAACATTAGCCAGGGCAGCTGCGCTGCGCTCAGCGACCCCACCGACCGCGACAACTTCGGCGGCGACCTGCGCCTGGGCACCCTGGCCTTCAACGGCGGCGCGTTCCCCATGCGGACTCTCCTGCCCTTGAGCGGCAGCCCGGTGATCAACGCCGGTGACTCCGGCTCTTGCCTCGCGCACGATCAACGCGGCGCCAACCGGGTTGGCGTGTGCGACCTCGGCGCCGTCGAGTACGGCGCTGCGGCGCACAGAATGCACTTGCCGCTGGTCGTGCGCTGACCCGGCAGCCAGGAGACCCATCATGC
>JBFYTD010000138.1:0-6052 GCA_041300885.1 Anaerolineae bacterium
TTCCAGTTGGCCACGTTGACGCCGGAGAGGCGGGTGGCCTCTTCGTTGCTGCCGATGGCGACCGTGTAGCGCCCAAGGACTGTCTTGGACAGGATGAACGCAGCGATCAGGGCGGCGACGAAGAGGATGAGCACGGCGTTGGGGATTGGGAAGCCGGGAAACACTGAGCCAACAATCGAGCCCATGGTAATCAACGTGAAGGCCGGTGCATCGCTGAAATAGATCGGCCTGACCGATCCGAAGATTGCCGCAGGAATCACCAAAGCCAGCCCGCGCGCGATCATCATCATGCCCAAGGTGGCGACAAACGGTGGGATACTCATGCGCGCGATGATGATGCCGTTGACGAAGCCGGCCAGCATGCCGGTGAACAGCCCGACCAGGATGCCCAGCGGGATGGGCAAACCCCAAACCGTGATGGCCACAGCCGTTGTCATGGCGGACAGTGTCATCACAGTACCGACGGACAGATCGATACCGGCGGTGATGATGACAAAGGTGACGCCCAGCGCCAGCACACCGTTGACGGCGGTGGCCAGCAGGATGCCCATGACATTGTCGCGGGTCAGGAAGTAGGGCGAGACGATGGAGAAAAACGCGAAGATAACGATCAGCGCTGCAAACGCCAGCAGCTTCTGAGCTGCCTCAGAGCGAAAGATCGACCGCTTGGCGGCAGCGGTGGTGGTGACTTCAGATGTTGCCATGCTCACACCTCTTGGGCAGCAAAGTCGTTTTGGGATGCCCCGTTCGCAGCCACCAGCAAGCGGCGTTGGGTGGCGTAAGTCATGATGCGCTCTTGCGTCGCCTCGGCGGCTGTCAATTCGCCAGTGATGCGGCCCTCGCACATGACGATGATACGGTGGCTCATGCGCAGGATCTCCGGCAGCTCCGAGGAGATCATGATGATCGACTTACCTTGTTGCGCCAGCTCATTGAGCAGATGGTAGATCTCGCTCTTGGCGCCGACGTCGATGCCGCGCGTAGGCTCGTCGAAGATCAGAACGTCTGTGTCCGCGGTCAGCCATTTGCCGATGACGACCTTCTGTTGATTGCCGCCCGACAGATTCTTGACCTTCTGCTGCAGGCTGGGCGTCTTGATCGTCAAGGCCTCGACGTAGTGCTTGCCGGTAGCATGGGTCTTGCCGTTGTTGACGACACCTAGCAGGCCAAGGAACTTGTGGAACGAAGCCAGCACGATGTTGGCTTCGACGTCCATGCCCAGCGCCAGCCCGTAGCGCTTGCGGTCCTCGGACAGGTAGCCGATGCCGTGCCGCACTGCATGGCGGGGATGTCTGATATCGACCTTCTTGCCATGCACGTAGATCTCGCCGGAGTCCAGGGCATCGGCGCCAAACACGACGCGCGCCACCTCGGTGCGCCCCGCGCCCATCAGCCCGGCAAAGCCGAGAATCTCCCCTCGCCTAAGCTTGAAGCTGACATCCTTGACGGCGCTGCCGCGGTTGAGGTTCTTGACCTCCAGCACAATCTCTTCGTCAGGGTGTTCCGGCACTTCCGGCGCGCTTTCGAAGATCGTACGGCCGACCATCATGCTGATAATGCGGTCAATCGAAATCGCTTGTGCGTCTTCGGTGCCCACGTAGCGGCCATCGCGCATGACGGTGATGCGGTCGGCGATCTGCTTCAGTTCCTCCAGGCGGTGAGAGATGTAGACGATGCCGACGCCCCGGTCGCGCAGTTGGCGGATGGTGCGGAACAGCTCCTCGATCTCGGCCTCAGTAAGAGCAGCCGTCGGCTCGTCCATGATCAAGATCTGCGAGTCGAAAGAGAGCGCCTTGGCGATCTCGACCATCTGTTGGGTGGCCACG
The DNA here is from genome assembly GCA_041300885.1 of Anaerolineae bacterium. Lineage (GTDB taxonomy): Bacteria > Chloroflexota > Anaerolineae > JAAEKA01 > JAAEKA01 > JAAEKA01. The sequence goes on from JBFYTD010000138.1 coordinate 1,827, forward strand.
GTCAGGTCGGCGACTCTGGTGCGCGGGTCCAGCTTGAGGTGCATGGAATCGAACAGCGCCTGGGTTTGGGCGTTGATCTGTTTTTCGTCCAACACGAAGCGCAGGCCCTGGCGCGGCTCGCGGCCGACGAACACGTTCTGAGCCAGCGTCAGATGCGGCATCAGGTTCAGTTCCTGGTGAATCATGCTGATCCCCAGGGTTTGCGCGGCCCGCGGGTTAGGGATGTCGACTTCCTTGCCCTGGTAAAGGATGCGTCCGGCGTCCTTGGCGTAGACGCCGGCGAGCACTTTCATCAGCGTCGACTTGCCCGCGCCGTTTTCGCCCACCAGGGCATGAACCTCGCCGGCGCGCAGCTCGAACTGGGCCTGGTCCAGCGCGCGCACGCCAGGGAATGTTTTGTCGATCCCCTCCATCAGGAGCAAGACATTGTCCATGGTGGAACCTCTGGGAGTTGACCCAAAAAACGAAGCAAAAAAAAGGAGAGGCAAGAGACACCGGTGGGCCAGCGGCAAGCGAAACGATGCCACTCATCTGCTCTGGGTCTCTTGCGCTCTCCTCTTTCAGGTCACGAGCTGCGAAGTCCTGCGTTCAGGCTCAGTCGTACAGCAGCGGGATAAACTGCTCTTCATCCATGTTGCTGGCGTCGTACCAGAAGAAGCCGGTGTCGATGATCTTATCCACGGCCTCGCCGTTGATGGCCTTGACCGCAGCTTCGACGCACTTGTAGCCGATGCCGACCGGGTTCTGGGTGATCGCGCCAGCCTGGGCGCCGCTGCGCACGGCGTCCTTCTGCTGTTTGCCCGCATCATAGCCGATCACGACGATCTGGCCTGTCCTGCCCAACTCCTGCACCGCGTTGAGAACGCCGATGATCGAGCCTTCGTTGGCGCCGAAGTAGCCCTTCAGATCGGGATTGGCCTGGATGACGGCCTTGGCGATGTCGGTGGACTTGAGGTGGTCGCCTGCGCCGTAGTCGATGTTGACGATCTCGATGTCGGGGTAAGTCTCCGCCATGCGGTTGACGAAGCCGTCGCGGCGGTCGATGCCGGTGCGGCTGGTCTGGTCATGCACCAACACGGCGACCTGACCTGAGCCGCCGATCAGTTCGGCCATCTTGTCGGCCGCCAGTGCGGCGGCTGCGATATTGTCGGTCGTGGCCGTGGCCACCGGGATATCGCTATCGACGCCCGAGTCGAAGCCGACGACCGGAATGCCCTTGGCCTTGGCCTCTTCCAACAGCGGGATCACGGCCTGGGTGTCCAGGGCTGCCAGGCAGATGGCTGCCGGGTTCTTGGCCAGCGCGGCCTGCAGCATCTCGATCTGCTTGTCAACTTCCGCCTCGGTGGCCGGACCTTCGAACGTGATGTCCACGTTGTAGTCCTTCGCCGCCTGCTCGGAGCCCTGCTTCACAGCCTGCCAGAACTGATGCTGGAATCCCTTGGAGATGACAGGGATGTACGGCTTGGCAGCGGTTTCAGCCGCCGGTTCAGCGGCCGGCGCGGGAGTAGCAGGAGCTGCGCAGCCGACCAGCATTGCCAGCACGACCAACAGGCTCACTGCCATGAATAGGTGTTTGCTCTTCATCGAAACCTCCGTTTCTGACATAGAAACATGATTTTGCTCCCAAAGGAGCAACGGCACACAGGGAATATGGGTGGGAGAGAAGCCTGGATCGACAGCTTCGAGGTGACAGTGAAGCCCGGATCCACATGCTGCACCGATATCATGATATCGATTTCACACGGTGCATAGCATACACCGAAAGGCCGAGGTTGTCAAGGACTGAATCAGTCTAGCAGTCCCAACACGCGGCTGAGCTTCATGGCCGTGAAACGGTTGCGCACGTAGTGGCCGTATTCCTCTGCGACTGCCATCTCCTCGTCGCCCAGGCCCAGCGCGCGGTAGTCGGCCGTGCCGCCTGCCCGCTCCAGCAGGTCGGTCAGCGCCGGGGGCGATGGTACCTCGGCCGCCACGGCCTGCACCTCCGGCCAGCGGTCCAGGACGCGCCGCTTGAGCCGGTCGTAGTCGGCGTCGCTCCAGTCCAGAAAGGCAGCTTGCTCGGCAATCACGGCGTCGGTCAGGTCGCCGTACGCGAAGCGGATACGCTCGATCTCGGCGGCGCGGTCGGGCCGGGGGGATGCGGCCAGCCGCCGGGCAACCTCGTCGCGGCTCATTTCCCGCATCTGCTGGTAGTAGCGCGCGACGATCACCGTGGCCATGCCGGTCTTGGCGCCGTGCAGCACCGGCTTGCGTCCCTCGCGCACCAGCTTCATCTCCAGGTAGTGCGAGATGTAGTGCTCCGACTGGCCGGCCGGCTGGGAGCCGCCGAAGGCCAGCATGCACAGCCCGGCCTCGATCAGCGCGTCGATCAGGTTGCGAATGCCATCCGCCTCGGCCGCGCCGACGGCGTCGACCTGGGCCATGCAGCGGTCGCGCGCGGCGGCCATGCGCTGGGCCACCGCTTCGTCGTAGGGTCCATCCCACAGCAGCGCGGCCAGCTTCCAGTCGGCCACCGAGGTGTACTTGGCTACCACGTCGCCGAAGCCGGCCGCAATCATCGGCCGCGGCGCCGCGCACAGCGTGTCCAGGTCGGCGAAGACGGCCACCGGCGCATGGGCGTAGATGGTCTGCTTCAGCCCGCGCACGACCAGCGAGGAGCCGGTGGAGGTGTAGGCGTCTACGGATGGGGCCGTGGGCAGCGAGATAAAGTCGTTGCCGGTGCAGTAGCTGGCGAAGCGCGTTACGTCGGTGATGGTGCCGGAGCCAACAGCGATGTAGGGACGCTGCTCGCGGCCGGCGCCCAACAGCAGTTCCACGACGGTCTGCTCATCGGGCGTCACCTCGTCACCCACCAGCAGGATGGGCTTTACGTCGATGCCGCTGGCAGCCAGCGCCTGTGCAGCCCGCTCGCCCAGCACGCGCCAGGTGTTGCCGTCGGCCACCAGGTTGGTGCGGGCAATGCTGTGGCTGTGGAGATAGTCGAGCAGGGCAGGAACAGCGTCGGGTGCAATGACGACAGGGAGTTCGTTCATGGGGAGCCTTTCACGGTTTCAGTACTTCACGATTTTAGCTCACGCAAAGGCGCAAAGACCGCAAAGGAAGGCAACTCTTGGCGTTCTTGGCGTTTTTGCGTGAGAGTCGTGAACTGCTGAGTTTGGCGGAGTTCGCACGCCCACGTGCGAACGGGTTGCAGGGGTTGCCAACTCAGTGGGCGTGCTGGTATCATAGACCACAGCGTGCATTTGTCAAGCGCAACCGCGCTGCTCAGACTTCGGAAGTCGCCGCCTCAAGGATGTGCTTGGCTTTTCACCCGTTACTGCGCCCTTTTAATTGCTGCGGCGACTTCCGAAGTCTTTCCACCCAAAGGTGACATCCTCATGCAAACCACCAACTTCATCGCCATTGACCTGGGCGCCTCCAACGGCCGCGTCTTGCTGGGCCGCTGGGACGGCAGCCGCTTCGATCTACACGAGCTGCACCGCTTCGCCAACGGGCCGGTCAACGTCCTGGGCAGCCTGCACTGGGACGTCCTCCAGCTCTGGTCGGAAATCAAGACCGGCCTGGCGCGCTACGCCCAGCAGTGGAACCAGCCGCTGGCCGGCATCGGGCTGGATACCTGGGGCGTGGACTACGCGCTGCTGGATAGCGCCGGCCGCCTGCTGGGCAATCCGTACCATTACCGCGACGCGCGCACCGACGGCATGGTGGAGCGGGCGTTCGAGCTGGCCGGCCGCGACGCGATTTTCAACGCCACCGGCATCCAGTTCATGCAGCTCAACACCCTTTACCAACTGCTGAGCATGGTCGAACACCGCGATCCCCAATTGGCCGCGGCCGAGACGCTGCTGATGCTGCCCGACCTGTTTCACTACTGGCTGACCGGCCGGCAGGTGGCCGAGTACACCATCGCCAGCACCAGCCAGATGCTGGATGCGCGCAGCCGGACTTGGTCCGGCGACCTACTGACCAGCCTGGGCATTCCCAGCGCTATCCTGCCGCCGGTGGTCATGAGCGGCGCGCTGTTGGGCGAGCTGCGAGGGGAGATCGTGGCCGAGGCCGGCCTGCGCGATGCTCCGCCCGTATTAGCGGTGGGCAGCCACGACACCGCCAGCGCTGTGGCCGCCGTGCCCGGCCTGGACGGGCGCAGCGCCTACATCAGCAGCGGCACCTGGAGCCTGGTGGGCGTCGAGACGCCGCAGCCGGTGATCGACCCGCGCGTCCTGGCC
>JBFYTD010000139.1:0-6050 GCA_041300885.1 Anaerolineae bacterium
CCCCAGATGCGAACGACCCGCAATGCGCAATGCCCGTCCCATCCGCACATGGGCGTGCGGACTCCACCAGACCACCGCGGAGCTCGCATCCCCAGATGCGAACGACCCGCAATGCGCAATGCCCGTCCCATCCGCACATGGGCGTGCAGACTCCACCAGACCACCGCGGAGCTCGCATCCCCAGATGTGATCGAGCCAAAGCACAGCGACTTTGCTCCCGGAGGGTTCCCATGACGCTGCCAAGATTCCACATCGAAGGCCATGTCCTCTACATCACCACCGTGGTCTACGGACGCTTGCCCATTTTTGTCCGGCCCTCGTTTGTCATTCCGCTGATCGACAGCCTCAACTTCTATCGCTACAAACAGGAATTCAAGCTCCTCGGCTTTGTGATCATGCCCGACCACATACATCTGCTCATCTGGCCGTTCGGCAAGGCAACCGCTGCCGAGATCATGCGCGACTTCAAGGAGTTCACATCCAAGCGCATCGTGCGGCAGACCGAAGCTGAGGGCATCGTCGAATGGATTGCCGCCTTTCAGCAGGCAGGCCAGGAAACCGGGCGTGCCGTCAGCAAGGTGTGGCAGGACAGCTACTGGGACGTCAACGTCTACAGCGACCGTTTCCTGCGCACGAAGTTGAACTACATCCATCGCAACCCCCTGCGCGTTGGATTGGTCGATGATCCCGCTGCCTATCCCTATTCCAGCTATCGCAATTACGTCAACGGTGATCAGTCGTTGATCGAGATCGACAAGGATTGGGCATGATGGCGCGCTGATTGCACCGTCGTTCGCATCTGGGGATGCGAACTCCGCGGGATGCGAACTCCGCGGGATCGACTGCGCGGGCTCGGCTGCGTGGGATTGCGGTGTGGGCACGGCTGTGCGGGTCTGCCGGGCCAAGCGTTGGCTACTCCGTCCCCGCCAGTTTACGCTCCAAGCGTTCGAGACGGTGTTGCAAGCCAGCCACAGTCTCCTCCCGCGTCGGGCCGGGAGGCAGTTGCCTCGCCGTGTGCAGCCCCCACAGCGCCCACTTGCGCGCCGCGGCCAGGTCCGGCTCGTGCCACTCGTGGTGCTTGGCCAGCTCTTCGTAGGGGGTCACGTCGGGGCCGGGCACGCTGGTGATCCAGTCGTGCCAGATGGCCACGGCCTCGCTCCGTCGCTCCTGGCGCTTGAGCAGCCAGCCCAGCCGGCGCAGGGCCAGGCTGCGCAGCTCTGGCGCGAGCGTTGCGCCCAGGGCGCGGCGATAGGCTGACTCGCTGACCTCCTGCCAGTCCAACTCCTCGTAGCAGCGGCCCAGGCTGACCCAGTCGGCCGGCGGCAGGGTGGGATCGGGTGTCCACGCGCCGGCCTGCTCGAACGGTGCGCACAGCATGGCCGCCAGCGGCGCCATGTTGACGATGTCCTCCCGGTTGTGGTAGAAGACGCGCGCCATGTCGTCGATCACCTCCGGCCGCGGCTGTCCCAGGCTGCGGGCGTACTCCTGGTAGATCGAGGGGATCAGCCAGCCGGGCACGTCCTCCTGGCTGCGCTCGAAGCCGAGCACGTCCTTCTCCAGCGCGCCCAGCGCGCACGAGGGCAGGCGCAGCCGCCAGCGCTGGCGCGCGGCTGGCAGCAGGTCCAGGTGCAACAAATCGGCCAGCGGCGACGGCTGGCGTTGCAACGCGTAGCGGGTGTTGAGCAGCGGCGCGTCGAACGACCGGCCGTTGAAGGTCACTAATCCCGCGCCGCTCGCCAGCAGCTCGCCGACCACGTGCAGCAGCGCCCGCTCCTCGGCCGGGTTGCGCATGAACACCTGATGCACGGCATAGCCGCCATTCTCGAACAAGCCGACGCCGACCATGAAAGCGAATGTCCCTGCGCCCCCGCTCAGCCCGCTGGTCTCGGTGTCCAGAAAGGCCGCGCGAGCGAAGTCAAACTCGGCCAGCCGTGGATCGCGGCCGCACGCGGCCGCGGCCGCGCTGCTAACGGCCAGCAATGCTCCCAGGGCCCAGCCCCCGCGCGTTTCGTCCAACGGGTAACGGGTGGTGGCCACCAGGCACGGCCCGGCCGGCGTCCATACCTCTTGCGCCCCGATGCGCGCGGCTAAATCGAGGGATGGGTCAGGTTGGGTGGACGGGAGAGGGTCAGCGGGCGCGGCCAGTCCGGCCCGGCCGCGACGCACTCCCAGTTGCTGCAAGCGGCGCAGCCGCTCTGCAACGCTGGCCGCGTCCTCGCCCGTCATCGCCTACTGCCCCAGGCCGGCCAGCAGCACGCTGGCGAAGTTGTAGCCGAAGTGGACCAGGATGGCGATGGTCAGGTTGGTGCGGTAGCGCACCAACGCCAGCACCAGCGCGATGATCAGGATCAACAGCGAAGCGGGCGACAGGCCATACTGGCTGTGGATGATCGTGAACAGCACCGAGGTCAGCGCCAAGCGGAAGGGGGGCAGCATGGCGCCGCGGAAGACCATCTCCTCGCCCAGAGCGGCGGCCAGGCCGATGGTGAACGCGCCGCCCAGGCCGGTCATTTCGCCCAGCAGCAGCGTGCCGGCCTCGTCGATCTGCTGCAAGCCTTCCGGGTCGATTGCCATCCAGGCCTGGGAAAAGGCGATCTGCAAGGCCAGCAGCCCGGCCGTGACCAGCAGGCCGAAGCCTACCTGCCGCCAGGTGGGCACTTTGAGTCCAAGGCGGTCGGCCGTCTCCCGCAGCGTGCGCCGCGTGAAGATACCCACGCCCGACACCGCAATCAGCACCATACCGATGGACTGCGCCCACAGCGCCGCCGCGCTGACGCTAACCTCGCCCAGCCCTTGCAGCGCGGCCGGGTCACTCAATAGCGGCTGCTGGCCCAGGCCGGTGCCGACCAGATAGACGGCGTAGACCAGCGCGGCCGTAGTCACCACCGAGTTCGGATCGAAGGGCAGCCAGCGCGCCAGAAAGCGGCGCACGGCCGGGATCATGGGCACGAAGGCCAGCAGGCCGGTCAGTCCCAAGGCGCGGAAGAGCGAGGCAAAGGCCGCCGCCGATTCCTCAGGCAGGCCCGGCATGGGGGCAGCCGAAAAAAGCAGGCTCAGCAGGCCAAAGAACAGCATCAACAGGTTGAGACCGGCCAACGTCAGCAGGGTCAGCCAACGAAAGGCGGGGTGGTGGCGCTCCAGGTTGGCCAGCGCCAACACCATGGCCAGCAGAACAAAGATTAAGAGTGAAAATCCAGCTTCCATGCGCTGATTATCCCTTGGCGGGCGAGAATGTCCAAATGCGGGGGGAAGGAATACCACAGCGAATGGGAGACAGCGAATAGGGAATGCCAATTGATGAATGACTCCAGCAGCTCATCCACATCACACCTCTCTCGCCAGTCCCCATCTGTTGTCTCCCATTCGTTGTGATAGTCCCTCCTCCTCCCATCATTCCATCGGCCAGCGCTCCAACGCCCGCACCACGTTGGCAGGCAGCGGGGCGGCGGCGCGCTCCTGGAGAAAGGCCAGCACGCGCACGCTGTCGATGCTCTGCCGGGCAGCGCGCTGCAGCCCGGTCTGTGAGATGCGATAGGCAAAGATCGGTTGGCCATCCTCCCAGGTCGTCCCCAGGGAGGTGGTGAAGCGCGCCAGGCGAAAGCGGTCCAGCAGGGCTGCGCCGGCCGGGGCCAGCACGGTGAAGTCGGGCTGCACGGCCAGCAGGTCCAGCTCTGGCTCGGCCGGCGCGGGCTCGCCGTGCAGCCAGGCCTGGCCGGTCTGGGTCAGGCTAACACTAGCCGGTGGGGCGTCGGCGACGGCGGCCAACGTCGTGGCGCCCAGCCAGTGCAGCGGGCCGGTCAGCACGAAGCGCAGCAGCGTCCCTTCCACCTGCTGCCAGTGTTCGAAGCCGCGCAAGAAAGCCGGCGCGCCCCGCTGGCGGATGTACCAGGTGTCGTAGTTGCCGTCGGGGCGTTGAAAATCGGGCATGTGGACCTGGATGGCCGCAACCAGGGCGTCCAGGTCGTACCATGCCTCCTGCTGCAAGGTTTTCAGCAGCGGCAGCAGACGTTGGCGCGTCGCGGCGGGATCGTTGGCCCAGGAGCCGGTCTGCTCACAGCTCAACGCTGGCGTGCGGCACAGGTCGTTCCAGAGCGTAGAGCGCAGCCACGCGTCGAGCAATTGGCGGCGCTGCTGGGCGCGCGACGCCTCCAGCCAGGTGCGCACCGGCCCTGGGGTCAACTCCAATCGCCGGCCGCGGGCGCGCAGCCAGCCCATCTCCACTGCCAGGGCCAGCGCCAGCCCGGCCGGGCTGCCAGGCCCATCGCCTGCTATCCAGACCGGATCCTCTGGAGGTTGCAACGAAGTCTGGCTGTACTCGTATAGTGGTGTGGATTGCCATGACATCAGGTCGGCCGGGTGGCGCAGCGTCGCCAATCCGGCCTGCACCAGACAGAGCAGCGAGCAGACATAGTGCAACAGCAGGTCTACATTCAGTCGGGCAGTCGGCGGCGAGGCCAGGGCCGGCGGTGGAAAGGCCGCAGCGGCCGGCGGCGGCAGCGGCAGCAGCTCGGCCAGTTCCCCCGGCACGTGCAGGAACTCGACCAGCCCGTTGGGCGTCTCGACCATGGTCGGGTAGAGCAGGCCGCGATACCACAGCTCTTCGGCGGCGCTGGCCGGCGCCAGGTGTGGACGCTCCCGCTCCAGCTTGCCAGGGCCGGCCGGTCGAATGCCGCCGTGAACCCGCTCGAAGGCCGGGCGTGGGCTGCGACCGCCTTCCCGCAGCAGCGCCGAAAGGGCAGCCTGGCCAGCCGGTGTGCAGGCCGCAACGCTGGCGCGCAGATGGCCAGCATCGCTCAGGATCGCGGCCAGTTGCTCGACCATCTGCGCTGCCTGGTTGCTGGTCAGGCCGACGCCGTTGGCCTCGGCGATGGCGCGCAGCATGGCGGGCGAATGGCTGCGCAGGCTGCGTCGAAGGCTGCTCATGGCGGTGATTGGATGGCAGTGTTCAGGCGCCGGGCGCTGCGCCCGGCGCCGACATGTGAACGGTGTGATGTGATGAGCGTTTTGCAGGATCGCTCGTGGCGCTGTATAATGCTGGCTGCCGGCAAAATCGCTCACGAGCGGATGGCTGCAAATCGCTCACGACAATGATATTCGGCCGGCTGTGGACTTGCGATCCCGGCAGACCAGAAACGATGAGGTAATCAAAGGATCCATGGCACAAGCAAACAGTGAAAAGAACAACAACGTCTTGCAGGACATCTGGCAGAACCTTCAGCTCGCCTTCCGTCTCTACGGCGACCCGCGGGTGTCCATGCTGCTCAAAACGATGGCGCCGGTGGTCGCGCTGGCTTACATCATCATGCCTATCGACCTGTTGCCCGACTTCATCCCGGTGTTAGGTCAACTGGACGAGGTGGCGATCATCTTGCTGCTGGTACGCCTGTTCATCTCCCTGGCGCCGCCGGAGGTTGTGGCCGAGTACCGGGGTGAGGCGCCGGCCAGCGCGGGGACCGGGGCAGGGAGCCAGGCCAAGAGCAATGAGCCCAAGCCCGCGCGCGAGGACGTGATCGACGCTGATTTCCGTGTGGTCAAAGATGCCTGAGTACAGCGACTCCGCCGCGCCCGATCCGCAACTGCTGCGCCCGTCAGAGGTGGCCGACCAACTGGGCATCAGCGGCGCGACCCTGCGCCGCTGGTCCAGCCGCTTTAGCGCCTTCCTCGACCTGGCCGACGGCGGCCAGGAGAGCGGCAGCCACCGGCGCTATTCAGCCAACGACCTCCAGGTACTGGCCCGCATCAAGCAGCTTCTGGAACAGGGCTGGACCTACGAGCAGGTGGCAGGGCAGTTGGCCGATAACGGTGCGGCGGCGTCACCGGCGGCGGGCGACGCAGCCGCGTTGGACGCAGAGGCTGCGCACTATTTCGTCGTGTCGGAGCAATCTCAGCTATCTGCGGCGGAGGAGGGTCCGTCGGGCGCCGGAGCGCTGTTGCCGGTCGAAAATCTGACTCCGGCGGCCCGCTTCCTGCGCGACGCTGTGCAGGGCATGGCCGACAATCAACAGATCATCCTCAACAACCAGCAGGCCAGCCGTGACCTGATGGGGGTG
>JBFYTD010000140.1:0-6046 GCA_041300885.1 Anaerolineae bacterium
TTCGGCAAAGTTGCCAACTTTCGGAAAGTTGGCAACTTTGGTCCCACCGCCACGCCGCCGCAACGGCGCGGCTATTCATCCACTTCCGGTTGGGATTGCGCCTGCACGCTCGTAGTTCACGACAATGACGCCCTTCGCAGTGACTATGCTTTCCGTCACCTGGAACGCCAGCGGGATCGTGCCATCGGCAAACAACCGCTTTCCAACGCCCAACGTGATCGGATAGATCATCAGCCAAAACGCATCGACCAAGTCATGCTTGATCAGCGTCTGAATGAGATGTCCGCTGCCCCAAACGTGCAAGTCCGGCCCTTGCTCTTGCTTGATTTTGGCGACCTTTTCTGCAATATCACCGTTCAAGAACACGGACGGCTGCCATTCGCCAGACGTCACGGTATTCGAGGCGACGTATTTGGTTGCCGTGTTGACGCCGCGCCATGCGTCCCCATGGCGCGGCCAGTACGGCGCCCAGATGTCATAGGTTGTGCGCCCTAGCAACAGGTCGAACGGCAGGTTCATCTGCCTTCGGAGGAGCGTTCCAAGAGTCGCGTCGGCATAGGGCGCGATCCACCCGCCAGTCGCGAAGCCGCCGCTGGTGTCTTCGTCTGGCCCGCCAGGGGCTTGGATGACACCGTCCAGGGAGAAATGTTCAAGCACGATCACTTTTCTCATGGCTGAGTTCCTCTAACATCTGGATTGCCATCTGGTTGCCTCGCTCAAAGTAGGTAAACGACGTCTCACAAGTGGGTGGGCGTGGACAAGGCTCAGAAGCGGGAAAAACCTGAAGCTAGAAAAACTGCCAAAAAACGCAGCGACTCCCCACCTGTCCACTGCACGCCGTGTTGGGCTGCTATTCCGCAAGACTCGTTCTTATCAATCTTTCAACCTTTTCGACTCTTTGTAGTGCCTTCTTAATGAAGCGTTGCTTTGTCAGAGTTCGTTCCATTTTTGCCGAAACCGAAGCGACGCGCCTTCCACAATCGCCTGGCCGTGTCCAAAACAGGCAACAGCAAAGTCAAGAGCAGCGAGTTTCCGTAAACTACACTTTGCTTCTTCAAAATCGGCATATCCTAGACTGTAGCTAAGCCCCATCATATTGCTTGCCGTATCAGCAGCAAACAGCACTCCTCCAGATGCACGCCAGAGAAACGCAAGTTGTCCCGCACAGTGACCTGGCACATGAATTACTTGAATACCGCCAGCAATGGATAGCTCGTCACCATCATGAAGTTCATGTTCAATCTCGGCAGGGTCATATTCGGCGCTCCCAAGGCCGATAAACTGACGAAATAGGTCATCCATTCCTGGTGCCGGCTTGAGATCAGGCGCCACTTTCCCTGTTCTGGTAATCGCTGCATCAAGGGGATGCATATATGCCGAAGCACCTGTGAGCTTCTTTAGCTCGGCGAGACTACCGGCATGATCTGGATGGCAATGTGTCACCAGAATATGTCGCAAGTCGCTGCTTTTTTTTCCGATGGCTTGGACGGCTTCGAGAATCGTACCAGCACTGTTCGGAATGCCAGTATCAACCAGTATCAGATCATCCGAATCAATCAGAAAAGCGTTAACCCCACCCAGTGGTATTGCAAATACCCCTGGAACTACTTGTTCTACACTCATTGTTTCCTCCTTTCAAGGAGTACCATGCACATTGTCAGTATAGCTACTTGTGTTGACGCCCTATCGACATGGCAGCCCACCTACCGACTCGCGGGAGTGCCGGTCGTCATATCCCGCCAATCCGCAGATCCGCTTTTTGTCCCGATACGGGGGAACATGCGGAATGCTCGCCGCATAATCCCCTGGAATGGGATTATATGCGGACAGTATTCCACGGCTTTATGCGGAAAACCGCCACGGTCAACGTAGCCAGTAAACCGTAACGTCGTCGTGATCTTATCACATCTCCACCGTCCACGCCAATGATCTGCACCGTTATTCTCAGCGCACGCGCTTGCCTGTTGGCCGCCTTTGTGCGATAATCGCTCCCTATGAACGGTCTGTCGATCCGGCTGCTGGGAAGCCCACACGTCGAGCTGGATGGCAAGCCGGCGGCGCTGGAGGCGCGCACGGCGACGGCGCTGCTGGCCGACCTGGCCGTGCGTCGCGCGACCCGATCCCAGAGCCTGCGCCGCCGTTCGAGGAGCAACCCAGCGGCAAGTTTACCGTGCGTGTGCCGCGCTCGCTGCATCGCAAGCTGTCCGAGGAGGCCCGTCGCGAGGGCGTCAGCCTCAACCAGTTCGTCACCGTGGCCCTGGCCGAGACCGTTGGCGTCAGACAGGCCCAAACCGGTGCGCAGGCGTGAGGCGGCCGGCTGCCTGCATGGCAAGAGGGGGGGCCATCCACGAATAAGGCCGCGAATACACGAATTGCGCACGCCACTTCGCGTTTTCGTGGCGATACTCGTGGATATCAGCCGCAGTTACCTCCCCACCCGCCTCCCCCATTAACCATTCACCAATTCACAGTTCCCCAATTGACCATTGACTATTGAGCATTGACCATTATGATCCTTCCCCTCACCTCCCTCGACGCCACGCTCGCCAACGCCGGCGGCAAGGGCATGAACCTGGCCCGCCTGGCCCGCGCCGGCCTGCCCGTGCCGCCCGGCTTCATCGTCGCCACCGCGGCCTACCAGGCTTTCGTCGCGGCTAACGGCTTGCAGCCCTACATCAATGGTCAATTGTCAACGGCCAATAGTCAACTGTCAATGGATGCCGCCGCCCATGCGATCCGCGCCCAATTCGCCGCTGCTCCCTTCCCCGCGGACCTGGCCGCCCAAATCCTCGCCGCCTACCAGGCCCTCCCTCCGGCATTAACCATTCACCATTCACCATTCACCAATTTACCATTCTCCCCTCCCGTCGCCGTGCGCTCCTCCGCCACCGCCGAGGATCTGCCCGACCTCAGCTTCGCCGGCCAGCAGGACACGCTGCTCAACGTCGTGGGCGACCAGGCGCTGCTGGACGCGGTGGTGACCTGCTGGAGCAGCCTGTGGACCGCGCGCGCCATCGCCTACCGCCAGCGCAACGGCATCGCGCACGAAGGCGTAGCGCTGGCCGTGGTGGTGCAGGCCATGGTCGAGAGCGAGAGTTCCGGCGTGCTGTTCACCGCCAACCCGCTGACCGGCCGGCGCAGCGAGACGGTGATCGACGCCACCCTGGGCCTGGGCGAGGCGCTGGTCAGCGGCCAGGTGGAGCCGGACCACTACGTAGTGGACACGGCCACGGGCCGCATCGTCGAGAAGCGGCTGGGGGCCAAGGCGCTGGCCATCCGCGGCGCGGCCGGCGGCGGCGTGACGACGGTTGAGCAGGACGCCGCCAGCCAGCAAGCGCTGCCCGACGTGGCGATCTTGGAATTGGCGCGGCTGGGCAAGCGAGTCGAGCAGGAACTCTACGCCGGCCAGCCGCAGGACATCGAGTGGGCCTGGGCCGGCGGGCGGCTGACCCTGCTCCAGTCGCGCGCCATCACCTCGCTCTATCCTCTGCCCGCGGGGATGCCGGCCGATCCGCTGCAGGTGCTGTTCTCGCTCAGCCACGTGCAGGGCATGCTGGATCCCTTCACGCCGCTGGGGCAGGACGCGCTGATCCGCGCCTACGTGACGCTGGCCACGCTCTTTGGGCGCCACTACACGCCGCAGACGCAGCGCGAGCTGGCGGCGGCCGGCGAGCGGCTGTACATCAACATCACCCCCGCTCTGCGCCACGCCCAGGGCCGCACCCTGCTGGCCGGCATCTTCAGCGCCATCGAGCCGGGCGCAGGACAGGCCATCGCCGGCGTGCTGGATGACCCGCGGCTGACCGTGGCGCGCAGCGGCTTGAGCCCACAGGCCGCGGCCAGCCTGGCCCGCCTGATCGCCATCATGGCTCGCCGCGTGGCAGCGGCCATGCGCCAGCCGCACGCACAGCGGGCCGACCTGCAACAGCGCATCGACGCTTTCATCGCCGACATCGACGCCCGCAGCCACGCCGCAAGGACACTGGACCAGCGGCTGGCGCTGTGGCAGGCAATCTACAGCGGGTTTGCCAGCCAGATTTCGTTGCACCTGTTCCCGCCCCTGGCGACCGGCATCGGCAGCTTCTACCAACTGCGCCGCCTGGCCGTGCGCGCCACGGGCAGCGACCAACTCGCGCTGGAGGCGGCGCGCGGCCTACCCGGCAACGTCACCACCGAGATGGACTTGGCGCTGTGGACCGTGGCGCAGGTGATCCAGGCTGACCCGGAGTCGGCGGCGCGCTTCAAGGCCGAGGATGCGGCCGGCCTGGCGGCGTCCTTCCAGGCCCGTGGGCTGCCCCTGCCCGCGCAGTTTGCGCTGATGGCCTTCATGGACCGCTACGGCATGCGCGGGCTGGCCGAGATCGACCTGGGCCGGCCGCGCTGGCGCGAGGATCCGGCCCAGGTCATGCAGGTGGTGCAGAGCTACGTGCGCATCGACGACCCAGAGCAGGCGCCGGACGCGGTCTTCCGCCGCGGCGCGGTGGCGGCCGAGGCCGCCATCGATAGGCTGGCCGCGGCCATGCCCAACCCGGCGCAGGCGCGGCTGGCGCGGCTGCTGGCCAGCCGCATGCGCGCCTTGGCCGGCCTGCGCGAGACGCCCAAGTTCACCATCATCCGGGTGTTGGGCGTCATGCGCCGCATGATGCTACAGAGCGGCGCCGAGCTGGCCGCGGCCGGCGTGCTGGCCCGGCCGGACGATATCTTCTTCCTGCACTTCGAGGAGCTAACAGGGGAGAACGAGGAACGAGGAACGAGGAACGAGGAATTGGGGAGGGGGAGGGATTGGCGGGCGTTGGTGGCCCAGAGGCGGCAGATCTACGAGCGCGAGCGGCTGCGCCGGCAGGTGCCGCGCATCTTGCTCAGCGATGGCACGGCGTTTTTTGAGGGGCTGGGCGCGGACAGCGGCGACGGCGCACTGTCCGGCAGCCCCGTGTCGCCGGGCGTGGTCGAGGGCGTGGTTCACGTGGTGTTCGACCCGCGCGACGCGCAACTGGCGCCGGGCGAGATCCTGGTCTGCCCAGGCACCGACCCCTCGTGGACGCCCCTCTTCCTGACGGCCGGCGGGCTGGTGATGGAGGTCGGCGGACTGATGACGCACGGCTCGGTGGTGGCGCGGGAGTACGGCATCCCGGCCGTGGTGGGAGTGCATGAGGCGACGAAGCGGCTTCAGACCGGCCAGCGGGTGCGGGTGGACGGGACGGCGGGGCGGGTGGTGGTGATTGGGTGATTGGGGGAATGGCGAATGGTGAATGGTGAATGGTGAATGGTGAATGGTGAATGGTGAATGGGGCGGAGCGAGAGGCGCGGGAGAGACAGCCTCCGATCCGCGCCTCCTGCTGAACCACGGTACTACTTGGTCCACTCCACCCGCCTTTCCACGGGCAGCCCCAGCGCCAGCGCGATCTCTTGGCCGTGGTCCAGTTCGTGCATGGCCATGACGCGGAAGATGCCGCCGACCGAGGTCTCGAAGCCGGCGGGGTGCAGGCCGCGCACGGCCAGTTGCTCGTCGCTCAGGCTGTCCAGCAGAGCCAGGCTGTCGACGCGGCTGGCGGCCAGGCTGGCCAGCAGCTCCGGCACGCTGCGCTCCTGCTGTTTGGCCACCTGGCGCTGGTTCCAGATGTCCAGCGAGAAGCCATCGGGTAGCGACTGGCCGGCCAGAAAGCGCTGCACGGTGCCTTGCAGGCCGCGCTCGGCCACGGCCAGGTGGGCCAGCAGGTCGTGGACGTTCCAGGCGGGGTTCTCGGTGGAGGCGACGGCCTGCTCCGAGCCGATCTGCTGCGCGACGGAGAAGAGGTAGGCGCGCGACTCGGCGAGTTCGATTTGGATTCGTTGTCTGCGGTCGGTCATAGGTAGTTCCTTGGCGAGCTCGGTCAGGAGACCGGCTAGAGCAGCGCAATGGTTGGCGGGCTCGGTGGCTGCGCACAGACCGGCCCGAGCGATTGTTTCGCGATCAGTTGCCCACCAGGGCGCGGGCGAAGAAGAAGACGTTGGCCGGCCGCTCGGCCAGGCGGCGCATGTAGTAAGGATACCAGCGGGTGCCGTAGGG
>JBFYTD010000141.1:0-6031 GCA_041300885.1 Anaerolineae bacterium
CTGGGCCAGCCGGGCCTGAATCGACCAGTACTCCAACGCGACAAAGCTCGCGATCTCCCGTTCGCGCTCGACCACCAGACGCAAGGCCACCGACTGCACGCGGCCGGCCGAGGTGCGGCCCTGCACCCGCTGCCACAGCAGCGGGCTAACCTTGTAGCCCACCAGCCGGTCAAGAATGCGTCGCGCCTGCTGCGCGTTGACCAGGTCCATGTTGAGCTGGCGCGGGTGAGCGAAGGCCTCGGCCACGGCGTCCTTGGTGATCTCGTGAAAGACCACGCGTTGACTGCGCCCTGGCTCGATGCCGGTCGCCTCCACCAGGTGCCAGGCGATGGCCTCCCCCTCGCGGTCGGGGTCGGTGGCCAGGTAGACCTCTTTGGCGCGCGCCACCTCGCCCTGCAAATCCTTAACCGTCTTGCGCTGGTCGTTGGTAACGCGGTAGGTCGGCTCGAAGTCCTTCTCCACGTCGACCGAAAGCTGCGACTTGAGCAGGTCGCGCACGTGGCCAACCGAGGCCTTGACCGTGTAGCCCTTGCCCAGGAAACGGCCCACCGTGCGGGCCTTGGCCGGCGATTCGACGATTACCAGCTTGCCGCTGCGCTTGCCAACGGGAACGGCGCTGGCTTTGCCAGCTTTGCTCACACTGCTGGCCTTGCTGGCGCTGGCTTTCCCTCCGGGACGGTTCCCAGTGGCGGCGCTGGCCCGTTTCTGCTTCGCCACCACCGGCTTAGGCAGGCCGTCGTGGTCGGGAGTTGCGCCAATCTTGAACAGCCCCGTGCCGCAGACTGCGCACTCGCCGCGCGCGGCTGGCCGGCCGTTGGCCATGAAAACCGCCTGGCCCTTCGCCATTTGGCGGGGCTCTTTACACTTGACGCAATAGGCCTCGACCTGGCCGGTCAGAGGCGCCGAAACATCTTCCGGGGCCGGCCCGCTGGGCTGGCTCTGCTTGGCCGCCTTGCGCGGGGCAGCCTCGACCTCAGGCTTGGGCAGATGCTCGTGCTCAGGCGTCGCGCCCATGCGGTTCATGCGCGTGCCGCAGACCACACAAACGCCCTGCGTGGCCGCGCTGCCGTTCTTCAGCCAGACCGCCTGCGCCTCGCGCATTTCTCGCTTTTCTTTACACTTGGTGCAATATGCTTCCATCAGGTTGGTTATCGGTAAATGTGGTAGACTGGTAAACTGGTAGATTGGTCGGTTGATATCGCTGTTGAAAGGCGTTGGGATTGGATCACCCAACGCTATACTCGACGCGCGTCTCGCGAGCCAGCACATAGCTCATGCTGCCCACCTGGCGGGCCAGCCCCTTCAGCTCCAGCAGCGCCAGGGTGCTGGAAACGGTGGGAGCAGGCAGGTCGGCGGCCCGGCCCAGCTCATCGACGTGGGTCGGCTCGGCCGAGAGCAGATCCAACACAGCCCGCTCGACGGGGGTGGTGGGCACAGTGGCGCGCACCTCGGCTTGCTGGGTGATCTGCGACAGATTCAGTTCTTCCAACACGTCGTTGACGACCAGCACCGCCTTGGCGCCGTCCTGGATCAGCCGGTTTGTGCCTTCGCAACTGCGCTGAAAGATGCTGCCCGGCACGGCAAAAACCTCACGGCCCTGTTCAGCCGCGAAATCGGAGGTGATCAACGCGCCGCTGCGGGCGCCCGCCTCGACCACCACCGTACCCAACGACAGCCCGCTGATCAGCCGGTTACGGGGCGGAAAATTGCTGCGCTCCGGCCTCGTGCCCAGCGGGTACTCAGACAACAGCGCACCGTGGTCGACCAACTGCTCGGCCAACCGGCGGTTCTGTTCCGGGTAAATGACGTCGACGCCGGAACCCAGCACCGCAAGCGTGCGACCACCGGCGTCCAGCGCTGCCTGATGGGCCACAGCGTCGATGCCGGCTGCCAGGCCGCTGACCACCGTGACGCCGTTTTGCGCCAGGTCGGCGGCCAGTTGGCGGGCGGCCTCCTTACCATAGACGCTGGCGTGGCGAGTGCCGACCACGGCCACTGCCCAGTCGTCCTCAGGCAGCAACTCACCCTTGACGTAGATCACCGGCGGAGGATCGTAGATGTTGCGCAGGTTGATAGGGTAGTCACTGCTGTCCCAGGTCAACACACTGACGCCGGCTCGCTCCAGCCGTTCCAGCTCGCCGGCCAGGTCCAGAGACGTGCGCGCGGCCAGCAGGTTGCTGATTGAACGGCGGTCGAGGCCAACCTCTTGGTAGCTGGAGGCGTCGGCGTGCCACGCCTCCGCGATGGCGCCAAAGAAATCCAGCAGCGCCCGCAGGCGAGCAGGACCGATACCCAGCACCTTGTTGAAGCCTACCCAATACGCTAGCTCGTCCACAACTGCCCCTCCGCGATCGGAATTCTGCATCTCCATGCGAGGCGCCTGCGCAGGCTGGCCGCAAACGCCGTGTGCCCATGGCACGGTGCCAGCATAACCCATTCAGCGTTTTTTGTCAAGCCCGCTAAAATCGATCAGGGTGCCAGTACCCGCGATTTGGTCGCGGATTACGCGGATGACGCAGATTTCTCATTGATCGTATCCCCATCCCGGCGCGATCCGTGAGCCAACCACATTCCACACTTGTTTCGCGTTAGTCCAGCAAGCCTGGCACGGGATGGACGATGATCTCACCCGCGTCCAGGCGCTCCTCGGCGATCAGGTCGTTGATGTAGGGGATCAGCACCTCGCCCGCCTCGCCCCGCACCACAAAGACCTCGTTGGCCGGGGTGCTGAGGATCTCCTCGATCACGCCCAAATCACGACCATCGGTGGTGCGTACCCGCAGGCCGACCAACTGGAAGACGTAATGTTCTCCCTCGCCCAGCGGCAGGATGTCGGCCTCCGGCACCTGAATCCACAGTCCTTGCAGCGTCTGGGCGGTGTCGCGGTCGTTGTAGCCCTCCAACCGGACTAACAGATTGTCCTGATGCGGCCGGCTGCTGAGCATGCGCACCGGCCTGGCCTCAGGGCCAAGGTAAACCGTCTCCAATCCCTGGAAACGCTCAGGGAAGTCGGTTGCCAGCGTGACCTTGACCTCGCCCTTGACGCCAAAGACAGCAGCGATGTGGCCAATGGCGATGTAGCCGTCGGCGATGTCGGGGGATCGACCGGTGAAGCTTTGCAAGGCGATACTCCTTAACGCGTAAAACGGGAGGCCGACAGGCGCTCCCGTTACCGCGTACTAGCGGGATTCCACAATCAGGCGATTTCCAGCGAGACCTGTTTGCCTTGGCGCATGGCCGGGACGCGCATGACGACGCGTATCGCGTTGGCCACGCGGCCGCCGGTGCCAATCACCCGTCCCATGTCCTCGGGCGCAACCCGCAACTCCAGCACAACGCCACTGTGGGTGCGCGTCTCCTTGACGCGCACTTTATCCAGGTCGTCCACCAGGTTGTCCGCGATGTATTGGACCAGATCCTTCATGGACTTACCCTTCGGCTTTGGCGCTACGCGATGCCTCGAGGGCGGCATAGACGCCCTTATTTTTGAGCAGGCGGGCGACAGCCTCGCTGGGCTGGGCGCCGACGCTCAGCCAGTACAGGGCGCGATCGGCGTCCAGTTCGACGGTTTCCGGCTCGGTGCGCGGGTTATAGTTGCCAATATTCTCGATGAAGCGGCCGTCGCGCGGGGCGTCCTTGTCGGCCACAACGATGCGGTAGCTAGGCTGCTTCTTTGCGCCGACACGGCGCAGTCTGATCCTTACCATGGAGTGTTCCTGCTATATCCTTCCTGGCTTTGTCTATGTCTCAGAAAACAAGCTAATCGCCCGAACGCGCCGGGCGATTGACGGCAGGTAGTATACCGCATTTGGCGCAGATGGCAAAAACCAGATGACACAGGTGATGTCTGCTGTTCAAAGGACTTCTCCCCAATCGCGGTGCGGCGTCGCCGCTGAATGAACCCGTAGACCGGGCAGGTGTTCAGCGCCTGACACAGCCAAAGCATGCTAAAGCAAGCTCAGCCGTGCGCACACCAGCTTGCTTCAGCATGCTTTTGCGAAGCATATCAGCCTGCGGTTTCAACCGTAGGCGGCGGTGCAGCGAGACAGTCGGGATTACCAGGATAATTGCTTAAGCTCCATCAAACGCCGGCGGCCGCGCGCGCCTGGCGCACCACAGCCTGCTCCCCCTCGAAGGTCAACAGCGCCTCGGCCTCGTCGAAGCTGTTGGACCAGCGGTTGATGTACAATGCCTCCTCTGCCGTCTGAAACTGCGGCGGCTGGCGATGGTCGGAGCCAAGAGCCATCAGAAAGTAGCGTTCGTCGCGCACCACGCGCGTCTGCGCCGTCTCGAACGAGGTCGTCGACCAGCCCAGGTCATGCACGATCTGCACGTCGCAATAGCCGGTCTCCTCGCACACCTCGCGGCGGGCCGCGTCCTCAGGCGTCTCGCCTGGGTCGATGTGGCCTTTGGGCAGGCGAATCTCGTGCCTGCCATTGACTGTCCGCTCGATCAACAGCACACGACCGCGCAGGTCAACCACGACCCCGCCGGCCGCCTGGTAAGCTCGCAAAGGTTTGTCCATGTGGCGCCTCGCTCTCCATGCTGAATTCGTCAGGGCCAGAGTATACCACAAACGGCCGCAAGCGCCGAAGGCAGCCCCGCGAAACGCTGCTGCTCGCAGGGTTGCATTAGTCCATCAGCCGTGGTAGAATTCGCCGAGACGTTTGTCAGGCCAAAGGCGCCCTGAACGGACACTTCATGGCTGCTTAAATCGCAGTCTGGGCGCAGCGCTCAGGCTGTTTTTAATTCGCACGATCAAAGGAGATTTTCATGTTAACAGAAAAGTACGTCGAGCTGGAAGACACCTACGTCGGCAACATTTACCACCCGCTGGATGTGGTGGTCGAGCGGGCTGAGGGTGTTTACGTGTACGACGTAGAGGGCAAACGCTATCTGGATTGCCTCAGCGCGTACTCAGCAGTCAGCCAAGGCCATTGTCATCCCCGCCTGATCAACGCGCTGGTGCAGCAGGCGCAGCACGTGACTTTGTCCTCGCGCGCCTTTCGCAGCAATCAGCTTGGCCCCTTCAGCCAGGAGCTATGCCAATTGCTGGGCTACGATATGATGTTGCCGCTGAATTCAGGCGCCGAAGCGGTCGAAGCAGCCGTAAAATTGGCGCGCAAATGGGGCTACGAGGTCAAGGGCGTACCCGATAACCAGGCCGAAATCATCGTCTGCTACGGCAATTTCCACGGCCGCACCACCACGATCATCAGTTTCTCCAGCGAGGCCAAGTACCGCAAGCATTTTGGTCCGTTCACGCCGGGCTTCAAGTTCGTGCCCTTTGGCGACATGGACGCACTGATGGACGCGGTGACGCCAAACACGGTGGCCTTCCTGGTAGAGCCGATCCAGGGCGAAAACGGCATTAATGTGCCGCCCGACGGCTATCTCAAGTTCGCCGAAACCCTCTGCCGTCGCGAGAAGATGCTGCTGATCACCGACGAGATCCAGGTCGGCCTGGGCCGCACCGGCAAGATGCTGGCCAGCCAGCACGACAACGTGCGCGCCGACATCGTAGTGCTGGGCAAGGCGCTGTCGGGTGGCTTCTACCCCGTGTCCGCCATCCTGGCCGACCGGCCGGTTATGGGTTTGTTCAACCCGGGCGACCACGGCAGCACCTTCGGCGGCAACCCGCTGGGCTCTGCCGTGGCGCGCGAGGCTTTGCGCGTGTTGGTGGACGAGAAGTTGGTCGAAAACTCGGCCATCCAAGGCAAGCGGCTAATGGAGCGGCTGCGCCGCCTGGAAAGCCCGTACATCAAAGAAGTGCGCGGCCGCGGCTTGATGGTGGGCTTGGAGGTAACGCACGAGGCCGACGGCGCGCGCCGTTTCTGTGAGGCGCTGGCCGAGCGCGGCGTGCTGTGCAAGGAAACCCACGGCACGGTGATCCGCTTTGCCCCACCGCTGGTGGTGACCAGCGAGCAGATCAACTGGCTGGCCGACCAGGTGGAGATCGTCTTCGCCCAGATCGAGGCGCAGGACCAGGCCGAGATGGAAGAGGAGATGGCTTCGACGGCCGTCTAAAATA